>CAKSXP010000201.1 GCA_934515035.1 uncultured Oscillospiraceae bacterium | reverse complement strand
GTGGTGGACGATACAAGACTCGAACTTGTGACCTCCCGCACGTCAAGCGGATGCGCTACCAGCTGCGCCAATCGTCCATATCGATATTCGGTTCAGGGGAACTCAGCAAAAGGAATTATAGCGCATGAAATATAT
Source organism: uncultured Oscillospiraceae bacterium (assembly GCA_934515035.1). Classification (GTDB taxonomy): domain Bacteria; phylum Bacillota; class Clostridia; order Oscillospirales; family Oscillospiraceae; genus CAKSXP01. The sequence goes on along the minus strand of CAKSXP010000201.1, from coordinate 3,583 downwards.
GTTGTCAAGCATTTTTTTCAAAAAGGTCAAAAAAGTACCGGCATCTGCCGGTACTCTTTCTGACTTTGTCAGCGGACCCAGACCTTGCAGGTCGCGGTAACTGCGCCGCAGGTCGCGGTAACGTCCGCCCAGCCGCTGGACACACCGGTGACAAGGCCGGTGTCATCGACTGTCACGATGCCCTCGTTGGAGCTTTTCCACTCGACCGTTGCGTTGACGTCGAGGGGATAGGGGTTTGCCTTGAGCTGGATCTGGTCGCCGGGGTTCATTGCAAACTCGCTCGTTTCCGAGCCGAGGAAGGTTATCGTTATGCTGGTGACATTGGGCGTTTCCGTCGGCGGCGCGGTCGTGGGGGCGGGAGTGTCGATGGGCTCCGGCGTTTCGATGGGTGCGCTGCTTGGAGAAACGGCCTCGGCCTGTTTTTTCTCCCGGTTTCCGAGACTGACGGCCGTCAGTGTGATAACGGCGAGGACGATGGCGACTATGAGAACTCCTCCGAAGATCATCTGCCATCTGGCGTTTGCATTGGCCCGTGCGCGCGCGGAGGAACCCGGCTGGGCAGAGGCGGTCGGCCTTGCCGTGCGGGTGCTGGAAGAGGTTTTTCTCGTTCCGCAGTAGGGACATCTGCTCTTAAGCCCCGAATACTCGTGATGGCATCTGCGGCATGTGTTTTTTGGGATCAAGGCCATGTTCGCAGGTTCCTTTCTATAGTTGATTTACTCTTAAGAATAGCCTTTTTTTGCGCTTAAGTCAAGGGAAAAGCTCAAATGCTTGCCACGCCGCCGTGCCTGTGGTAGAATCAGAGCGCAAATCCTCCGTCCACGCCGATGACCTGACCCGTGATGAACGCGGCTCTGTCCGAAGCGAGAAAAGCGGCAAGCTCCGCTACATCCTCCGGACGGCCCAGACGGCAGAGCGGCGTTTCTTCCGCAAGGGCGGATTTATCCTCCTGCGTGAGGGGAGAGAGCATGTCCGTGTCTATAACGCCGGGGGCGATGCAGTTGACGCGTATGCCGGAAGGGCCGAGCTCCTTTGCCAGCGCGCGCGTGAGGCCGATGACGGCGGCTTTGGAGGCGGAATATGCCGCTTCGCAGGAGGCTCCGTGAACGCCCCAGACCGAGGAAACGGTGATGATGCAGCCTGCCTTCCGGCGCACCATGCCGGGTATGGCGGCGCGGCAGCAGCTGGCGCAGCCGTCCGTGTTGACAGAGAAAAGGGAGCGCCACTGCTCATGGCTCATGTCCGTGAACAGACCGTAGCTCGCGGTACCGGCGCAGCAGACGAGCGTATCGACGCGGCCGATATCGTCAAACATTTTCTCAACGGCGGCATTGTCGGAAACATCCGCGCGGCAGATCTCCGCGCCGATCTCCTCCGCCAGCGCTGCGGCAGCGGCTTCGCTGCTGTGATAGTTTATGATAACGCGGTATCCGTCACGCGAAAGTGCGCGGGCAATGGCCGCGCCGATCCCGCGGGACGCACCTGTTACAAGAGCGGTTTTCATGGCGAAAAACCTCCTTTTACAGAAGTTTAACATATTGCGCGGCAAAATAGTATACTATTTTAACCATGCAACATTTGTTTTTTACAAAACGTCTTATACCCGGTATGAAAGACAATTTTTAAGTGAGGCACAAGAGAAATGAGAAAGATCATCTGCCGCAGATGCGGCGCCGAGATCGACGCTTCACTGGGCGAATGCCCGGTGTGCGGCGCGGTATATTACATAATTCCCGATGAACCGGACGAGGGACCGGCATCCGTAGCGGAGCCGTCCGGGCGTTCCGGGGACGAGCATGTCTGGACTGTTGACGAGATACTCAGCGAAACTCCGGAGCATTACGGCAATGCCGTTCCCCAACGTCCGGCGCAGAATACCCAGCGCCCGGTGCAGAACACCCAGCGCCCGGTACAGAACCCCCAGCGTCCGGTGCAGAACACCCAGCGTCCGGTGCAGAACACTCAGCGCCCGGTACAGAATACCCGGCGCCCGGCGCAGAACACTCAGCGCCCGGTACAGAATACCCGGCGCCCGGCGCAGAATACCCAACGCCCGGTACAGAATATCCGGCGTCCGGCGCAGGAACAGCCGCCGCAGCGCCATCATGCGCCGATAGACAGCGACAGCGCGTATTATCAGGATGAGCGCCGCGGTCTTGACAACCGGAGAAAGGGCTTCATCGTCGGCGCGGTCGCACTTCTGGCCATTTTGACCGTCGTGCTGTGCATAATGAGCGGAGCTTTTGATTTCGGCAAGAATGACGAAGTGCAGTACATGCCGGATCTGGTAGGACTTACCGAGGACAGCGCAAAGACGATACTCGACAGCTATGATCTGAAGCTGGAAGTCACCGTCGTTTATGAGAAAAGCACCGAGCCCGAGGGCACGGTTATCAGACAGAGCGTAAAAGAAGGCAAAAAGCTATCCAAAAAGGATAATATCGTGCTGACTGTATCCGAAGGCGGCGCAAGCGACGCTCCGGAGGAGACGGACGAACCGGCGGCAAAGGTGCAGGTGCCCGATCTGTCGAACAGGACCTATGACGAGGCGCGCGATTTTGTCACCGGGCTCGGACTTACCATCACCAAAACCGAGGGCGTTTACAGCGACACCGTTGAGGAGGGCCGCGTCGTGACGCAGTCTCCGGAGAAGGGTGTAGAGCTCTCAAAGGGCGGAATGGTCGTTGTGACCCTGTCTACGGGACCGGCGCCGACGCCGACGCCGAAGGGCCACACCATAAGCGTGACCGCCGGAAAGGGCGGCGCGGTCAGCCCCAAGGGACAGGTGTCCGTTACCGACGGCGAGAGCATGACCTTCACGATAACGCCGGACGAGGGATATGAGATACGCGAGGTCAAGGTAGACGGGACCAGCGTAGGAGCCGTTGAGAGCTATACCTTCACGAATGTGACGGGCGACCACACGATATACGCCGTGTTCCAGGTAAAGGCGGAGCCCACGCCCACACCCACACCGGCGGAAACTCCGACGCCCGAACAGCCCACGGAGCCTCCGGTGACGGATGCTCCGGCCGAGCCGACAGAGCCTGTCACAGCTCCGTGACCGGCAGGAGCTCCGCGCGCGGCGGAACTCCCTCTTCAAGCGACAGCAGAGCGCAGGTCGGGCACCGGCCGCGCCCGACGGAACCGGGGTTGAGGATCAGTATCCCGTTTTCGGTGCGCAGATCCGGGATGTGGGTATGGCCGTAGAGAGCAACATCCGCGCCGGAGCACATCGCACTGGTCAGAAAACCGTCGAGCGAGAGCTTCACGCCGTATCTGTGGCCATGGCAGATGAACAGCCTGTGGCCGGAAAGTTCAATTATCTCAAGCTCCGATACAGTATTATCGGAGTCACAGTTGCCCCGCACATTGATGATCGGTGTGCGGGGCAGTTCTTTTTTCAGCGCCGAAACGTCACAAGTGCAGTCGCCGAGGTGTATTATGGTGTCGGGAGAGAGCTTCCCGGCGCAGCGGGACATATTCTCGATATGCCCGTGGGAGTCTGAAAGTACGAGAATTTTCATTGGGACAGTCACCTTTTCTGTATTTGCGGAATAAAATGTTTCAGGAGGTAGAAAGC
>CAKSXP010000200.1 GCA_934515035.1 uncultured Oscillospiraceae bacterium | reverse complement strand
GAGTCCGGTCAGGTGAAATGGAAGGATCTGATCCGCCAGTTCTACGTCCCCTTCCACGAGAATCTGGAAAAGGTGGAGAAGGACATGGAGGGCGTCTACCTCAAGGTGCCCGACGAGGTCACGGAGGAGAAGTGCGACCTGTGCGGCCGCAACATGGTCATCAAATCCGGACGGTTCGGCCGTTTTCTGGCCTGCCCCGGCTATCCGGAGTGCAGCTTTACAAAGCCCATAGTTATTGAAATGCCCGGAAAGTGCCCCAGATGCGGCGGACGTATACTCAAACGCACGTCGAAGAAGGGCTATGTTTTCTATGCCTGTGAAAAGCTTCAGACATGCGGCTTCATGACGTGGGACGTTCCCGTAAAGGAGACCTGCCCGGAATGCGGAAAGACGATGTTCAAGCTCTCCGGAAAGGGACAGAGAAAGCCTTTCTGCATAAACGAAGAGTGTCCGAATTTCCTGCCCGAGGATAAACGCGGATACAAACGCAGGAAACCGGCGGAGGAACAGCCGGCCGGGGAACAGAAGGAAGAAACGAATAAAGAGCAGACGGAGGATAAAAAGACCTCCGGGAAAGCGAAGAAGAAACAATGAGCAAGGAAGTAACGGTCATCGGAGCGGGGCTTGCAGGCAGCGAAGCTGCCTGGCAGCTGGCGCAGCGAGACATTAAAGTCACGCTGATCGAAATGAAGCCGAATAAAATGACGCCCGCCCATGTGTCACCTTATTTTGCCGAACTCTGCTGCTCCAATTCCCTCAGGAGCGATGATCTGACAAATGCTGTCGGACTTCTCAAGGAGGAACTGCGCAGACTGGGCAGCCTGATAATGGAGTGCGCGGACGGGAACCGGGTCGCCGCGGGCGGCGCGCTTGCGGTCGACCGCGAGGGCTTTGCGCGCGCAGTTACTGAAAAGATAAAAAGTCACCCGAATATAACAGTCGTCGAACAGGAGGCCGGTGAGATACCCGGCGGAGAGGTCATAATCGCTTCCGGGCCGCTGACCAGTGATGCCCTGGCGAACCGGATAGCAGAGCTTTGTCCGAATTCCGATCTGCATTTTTACGATGCCGCCGCGCCTATCGTCACGCTCGAGAGCGTTGATATGGACAGCGCCTTTTTCGCTTCGCGTTATGATAAGGGTACTCCCGACTATGTCAACTGTCCTATGAACGAAGAGGAATACAAGGCGTTCCGCGAAGAACTCGTGAATGCCAGACAGGCGGAGGTCCACGGGTTTGACGACGCCGGTGTTTTTGAGGGCTGTATGCCGATCGAGGTAATGGCCCGGCGTGGCGAGGACACGATGCGCTATGGGCCGATGAAGCCCGTGGGACTGCGGGACCCGCGGACAGGGAAAGAGAATTACGCCGTGGTCCAGCTCCGGCGCGACAATGCGGAAGGCTCGATATATAATATCGTCGGGTTCCAGACGCATCTTGCGTTTCCCGAACAGCGCCGTGTTTTCTCCATGATACCCGCGTTGAAAAACGCCGAGTTCGTCCGGTACGGAGTCATGCACCGCAACACATATCTCAACAGTCCGGGGCTGCTTGACAGATATTACAGACTGAAAAGTATGCCGAGGATAAGTTTTGCCGGCCAGATGACGGGCGTTGAGGGCTATGTCGAGTCCTGCGCATCCGGTATGCTGGCAGGCGTGGAAACGGCGATGCGGCTTCTGGGGGAGAAACCGGTCGATTTCCCGAAGGAAACGGCGATAGGAGCTCTCGGACTCTATATCTCCGAAGAGAGCGTCGCTGATTTCCAGCCCATGAATATCAATTTCGGAATAATCGCGCCCCTTGGATACAAGGTCCGGGGGAAGAGAAATAAAAACGCGGAGATATCCAAAAGAGCGCTTGAGATCATAGATGCTCTTGCGGAGCGCCTGCGGCTCGGGGAAAGGGGTATGGATCATGAGGATAATAATTGACGCCATGGGCGGAGATAACGCGCCCGAAGCCATTGTCAAGGGAGCGGTCGCCGCGCAGAAGGAGTTTGGCGTGAATATAACCCTTGTCGGACGTGAGGAGGACGTTGTGCGCTGCCTGAAGGACGAGGGCGTTTCCGCCGACGGACAGACTATAACCGTCGTAAATGCGACGGAGGTCATCTCGATGGAGGACGACCCCAGCACGGCGACGCGCCGCAAAAAGGACAGCTCAATGACGGTAGCGCTCAATCTTCTCAGAGACGGAGAAGGAGATGCGGTCGTCTCGGCCGGAAGCACCGGCGCACTGCTCACCGGAGCAACGCTGATAGTAAAGCGTATCCGCGGCATCAGGCGCGCCGCGATGGCTCCGGTCTTCCCGAACGGCGGCAAGGGTGCGATGCTCATCGACTGCGGAGCCAATGTTGAGTGCACAAAGGAATACCTGCTCCAGTTTGCATACATGGGAAGCTTTTACTGCGAGAAGATACTCGGCATCGAAAGGCCCCGTGTCGGCCTGCTCAATGTCGGCACCGAGGAGACCAAGGGCACGGCTCTTCAGAAAGAGACACATGCGCTGCTCACCGAGGAAGCCGCACAGGGCAGAGTCAATTTCATAGGCAATATCGAGGCGCGTGAGCTGCTTTCCGGAGCTGTTGACGTTCTGGTGACGGACGGTTTTTCCGGGAACGTCATGCTGAAATCCATTGAAGGCGCCGTCAGCTTTATAATGAAGAACATAAAGGGCCTGTTCATGAAGAACCTGCGCACAAAGCTTGCGGCTGTACTGGTAAAGAACGATATATCTTCCCTGAAAACCTCGTTTGACGTAAACGAGATCGGCGGCACCGCCATGCTCGGAATATGCAAGCCGGTTATCAAGGCTCACGGAAGCTCTGACGCGCGTTCCATACGCAGCGCCATACGCCAGGCGATCGCTTTCCGGAACGCCGGTGTTATCGACGCAATAGCCGAGAACATAGATTATATGAAAATTTCAGGTAATTGAAAGAAGTATTAGACAATCTGCTGAAACACATTTAACTACTTGACGTTTTTAAAATATCTGCTAATATCTTATTGCGTAATAAAGACATGAACGGAGACGAGTTGTATGATTTTTGAAAAGGTTCGTGAGCTTATCTGCACACAGTTTGCCGTTGACGAGGACACTGTGACAGAGGATACTGCGTTTGTTGACGACCTTGGCGCCGATTCGCTGGACGTCGTGGAGCTCACGATGGCCATGGAAGAGGAGTTCGGTATCCCTGAAGTTCCGGAAGAGGATCTTAAGACTATCGTAACTGTCGGTGACCTTATCACCTATGTCGAAAACGCCATGGCGTGCTGATTATTCTGGGACGGAACTTCGGCTCCGTCCCGTTGCGTATTTAATATACATATTTTATTGAGTGCAGCAGTAAGAGAGGGTTTGAAAAAATGCGCGAGCTTCAGAATAGACTTGAATATAAATTTAATAACGCTGCGCTTCTCGAGACGGCCTTGTCTCATTCATCCTATGCCAACGAGAGCCGCGGCGGAGGCGAGAGCAACGAGCGTCTTGAGTTTCTCGGCGACTCTATTCTCGGCATGGTCGTTGCGGAGCACCTGTACCTCACATATCCGGACATGCCGGAGGGCCGTATGACCAAGCTCCGCGCTGAACTCGTCTGCGAGCAGAGCCTTTATGGAGTCGCCAAAAAGATGGAGTTCGGCCGCAGCCTCCGGCTCGGAAAGGGCGAGGAGCATACCGGCGGACGGACAAGACCGTCGATACTTGCAGACTGCGTTGA
>CAKSXP010000199.1 GCA_934515035.1 uncultured Oscillospiraceae bacterium | reverse complement strand
ACCAGATATGTAACGGCGGCCATAACGAGAATGTAGAGGTAGGGGCTGTATTTCACTGCTCGTCCTCCTTTCGCGGAAAAATGACAGCCGCCGCGGCGGAAATGACGACCGTCAGGAGAATTATTTTGAGGCTTGACGACATAAAGTTAAATATGGCCAGCCTGTTGAGCAGATAGCTCGACAGAAAGGACACGCCTATCACAAGGGCGATTATCCGGCTCTTTTTGGCCGGCGGGATTATGATCGCGATGAACATGCCGTAAAGCGCAACGCCCAGCGCGCTGAGTATGCGCGGGGGAAGAATATTGCCCAGCAGTACGCCGAGATATGTTCCGGTCACCCAGCCGGGCACGCCGAGCGAGACCATTCCGTAGTAATAAAACGGGTTGAGCTTTTCCGGGACGGCGACTGCGGCGCCGAAGTATTCGTCCGTGATAAAAAATCCGATGATAAGGCGATGGATAAAGCGCGTATTCTCCGAGAACTTCTGGCTGAGAGAGCAGGACATGAGCAGATATCTTGCGTTTGCCACAAGCTCCATAACGGCGGCCTCCAGAAGTCCGGCCCCGGCGGCCATGACCGTGAACGCGGCGTATTCTCCGGCCGAAGCGTTGAGCAGCAGGCTGCTCAGCGCCGCCTGGAGCGCCGAAAGCCCGGCGATGCGCGCGGTTATTCCGATCGTCAGCGAGACGGCAAAATAACCGAGCATGATCGGAAAGCCGGTCTCGAGTCCGCGCCGGAACCACGCCAGATTGGATCGTTCCATAATATTGTTATCATTCATTTGCAGGTATCTCCGGATAAAAAGTCAGCATGAGAATTTTAGCACGAATGATACCGCAAAAACAATAGTCTTTCGAGCGTAATTGCAGCCGAATTTTACATTATATGCTCTTCCGCGCAGTTGTCCTGAACGCGGAAGCCGAGGGCGGGACGTTCATAGATCGGGTATTTATCTATACACAGCTCGTCAAATTTTGCGCACAGCCGCATTTCGGGGTAAAGACGAAGGTCATAGATCTCTCTGCGGATAAGTTCGCTTTTTTCTCTGCCTGTCATGTTGATCACCTCGGGAACAGTTTGCCCAAAAATCCGGAGTGTATGCCGCCCACGGACATTCCGCGCCAAAGTGTCTTGACATTGCATAGGCTCTATGTTACCATTTTAATGCATACGGAGGTATGGAAAAATACCGGATAAGGTGCATTGGGCCTTATCCGGCTTTTTTTGTATGGAGGTAGTGGAAATGTCCGGTCAAAAAACCATGATAAACGATCTTACAACGGGAAGCGTTTGGAAAAAGCTTATCATATTTGCGCTGCCGTTTATGCTTTCGAGCGCCTTGCAGACGCTTTACAGCACGGTGGATATGATAATAGTCGGCCAGTGGGTCGGCGGCGCGGGCCTGTCCGCCGTTGCAACGGCAAGCTCGGTCGTGATGTTCGTGACCTCCATAGGAATGGGGTTTTCGACAGGCGGACAGATCGTCATTTCCCAGCTCGTCGGCGCGGGAAGAAGGGACGAGATCAAAAGTACGATAGGAACGCTGTTTTCCTCGCTGGCGGTCCTAGCGTTGATAACCGGTTCTGCCGCGATAATTTTCAACCGCCAGCTGCTGGAGCTGCTCAACGCGCCGAAAGAAACGTTTGAGAGCGCACAGGCATACCTGATAATAAATGCCGCCGGAGCGCTTTTGACCTATGGCTATAATTCGGTCTCCTCAATACTGCGCGGAATGGGCGATTCAAAGCATCCGCTGGTGTTTATTGCAATAGCTTCCGTTATAAACCTTGTTCTGGATTACGTGTTCGTGGCGATCATGGACTTTGGCGTGGCCGGCGCTGCAATAGCGACGGTTATCGGTCAGGCTGTTGCATTTGTTGTCGCGATCATTTATCTGTACAGGCATAAAGAGGCGTTCCTGTTTGACTTCAGACTCTCCAGCTTCAGGCCGGACAGTGAAAAGCTCAAGGTCCTGTTCAAACTGGGTACGCCGATGGCGTTGCAAAGCTGCGCAATCGACCTGTCGATGTCCGTGATAAACGGCATCGTGAACACCTACGGCGTGGCGGCCTCTGCCGCATACGGCGTCGGAATGAAGCTCGACCGGCTTACTGGTATCGCAACGAATGCGCTCTGGACCGGCGGCGCGACGATGGTGGGACAGAACGTCGGCGCGGGAAAATACGACAGGGCGACAAAAACGGTGTACACCTCAATGGCCATCTGTACGATCTTCTGCGGGACCTTTGCGGTCATATATACGCTGTTTCCGCGGCAGCTCTTCGGGCTGTTCACGACGGATCCGGAAGTGCTGGACCTCGCGTGGACATATTTGCTGACCTGCGTAATAATGCAGCCGGCGAGCATACTTGCGACCTCCTGCAACGCGGTCATCGAAGGCACGGGCAACGCGGGACTCAGCCTTGCCATTGCGCTGCTGGACGGAATCGTGCTGCGCATCGCTCTGAGCATCCTGCTCGGCAGCGGGCTGGGCATGGGCCTGTTCGGATTCTTCTTGGGGAACAACCTTGCAATGTACGGAACCGCGATACCCGCGGCAATATACTTCTGGAGCGGCCTCTGGAAAAAGCGCAGGCTGCTGGTGCATGAAAACAGCTGACGGCCCGATAGCGGAATACGCCGGGACGGCGCGGTAAATCAATATCGGGCGGATGGCGCCCGCAGAAGCAGTCCCCCGGACGCAGTAATTACCTGCTGCGTCCGGGGGACTGTTCGTATGCAAAAAACAAAAGGAGGGACATAAAGGAACTGCGCGCGGCATATCATCATAGAGAATATATATGATGTGCCGTATCGGGAAATACATATTCGGGCCGGCCGCGAGGAAGCAGCGCGGCGCCCGGGCGTAAAAGGAGGTTGTAAAAAAGGTGAAAAGAAGCATATTGGTCCTGACCCTTGTACTGATGCTGCTGCTCGGCATGTTTGCCGGGTGCGGGGCTAATGCGGAACCGGCGGGAGAGCCTTCCGAAGCTCCGACGGAGTCCGCGCCGCCCGCGGAGAAAGAGCCGGATGCACCCGGTCCGGACGCCGAACCGGATGAAGTGCCGGAGGCCGGCATTTTTCCGCTTGCCGATACCGTGACCATATCGATGATGGACACACTGCCGGGGCCGATCGCTCCGTATGTCGAGGATATGCACGAGCTGTATTACGTCCGCGCGCTCGAGGAGGCGACCAATGTCCACGTTGAATATGAACTTCTCAGCACCGTGGGAGCCGCCGAGACATTCAAGGTGATGGTCGCCAGCGGGGACTGGCCGGATGTCTGCTATCAGCCCCAGCAGTATTTCAACGGCGGAGCGGCGGAGATGCTCAACGAGGAATTTGCGCTCGAACTGACGGAGCTTATAGATGATCATATGCCGAATTACAGGGCACTGCTGGAAAACAACGAGGACCTGTCGAAATATGCCCATCTCGCGGACGGTTCAATGGCGCTGATATACGGTCTTTATGATGAGGACTTTCCGAGAACGCAGGGACTGCTGATCCGCGAAGATTTTCTGCGCCGGGTCGGAAAGACGGCCTCCGGCATCACGACCTATGACGATCTTCATGATGCGCTTCTGGCGATGAAGACAGAGCTGGGACTGACAAACGCCATGTGGATGTCCGGCTTTGACATGATGAACGCCGGACTGTCGGCGGGCTATGACGTTTTTGCATACAGCGGAATGGCTCTCTTTCCGCCGTTTATGAACGTTGACGGCACGGTGAAATAC
>CAKSXP010000198.1 GCA_934515035.1 uncultured Oscillospiraceae bacterium | reverse complement strand
GAGTGGTGGAATTGGCAGACTCGCTAGATTCAGGTTCTAGTGCTCACTCCGGGCGTGCGGGTTCAAGTCCCGCCTCGTGCACCATGAGAGACAGTCGAAAGACTGTCTCTTTTTTATAAGCCTTTGTCTGCGCCCCCGGCGGAAACAGAATACCGGGAGCCGCGATCTGCATGAAACAGACCATTTGCTGTAGTGACTGTCGTGAAAGGAGCGGACTATGCTATATTCATCTGCGATCACCTGCTTTCTGGAAGTGGCAAAGGAACAGAATATTTCCCGCGCGGCCAGAGCTCTGTATATAAGCCCGCAGGCCGTTAGCAAACAGGTACAGCGGCTGGAGCGCGAGCTCAACACCGCGCTGTTTCACAGAATGGCGAACCAGATCTCACTGACGCCGGCCGGCCGGCTGTACTACGCATGCTTCTCCGAGATGCTTCAAAAGCTGGAGGAAGTGCAGAACGCCGTCAAGGCGCTTCCGCCGGCAGGAGAAATCGTCAAGGTCGGCTGCATCAAGGGCCTTGGTATCGAGACAAAACTGTCCAGGGTCATGTCCGCAGACAGCGCGCTTCCGCCGACAGTGCGTATCCTTTGGGAGAGGGACGAGCCATACAGCCTTACGCAGCGGCTTCTTGAGAGAGATTTCGACATAATCTTTTCCTATGCCAAGGATCTTGAAGCAGCAAACATCGAAGCCGTTCCCTTTATGAAAAGCAAATTCTGCCTGGTCGCAGGGAAAACGATGCCCGGCATAGATAAGATCACGGATATAAGCGATTTTAACGAATATCCTTTTATGGCGTGGATGCTGAGCGGAACAACAGAGGCAAATTCCAGAAAGAGCTTTCAGCGCCTGCTGGAAACCTGCGGTCTCTCACCGAAGCAGATATTCATTCTGCCGAACATGGAATCGCTGCATACCGGCATCGAGATGGGCAGCGGAGTGACTCTGACCAGCGATTGCGACAAGCTTTGCCGCAGCGATCTGGTGAAGGTGTTTCCGCTGGATGTGGATTGCAGCCTGAGCGCCGCATGGCGCAGGGATGAGACGCGAGACGTTGTCCGTGGGTTGTCACAGAACGTAAAGCGAATACTTACAGAATAATGAAACAGAATTGAAACCGCTGTCTTTTACGGACGGCGGTTTTTATTAACGAAAAGCTTCAACTAAAAGGTTGAAAAAACCCGGACATATATTGTGCTTTTGTTTTGCGTGTGCAGAAAATATAATTGAAAAAACTGACAGCATACAGAACAGGAGCATATTTGAGCAAAGTGTCTTCTTCTCCACGCGGGGGTGCGGACTATTGTCCCTTTAACCGCATCCCCGCGTTTCTTTGTGCTGTCCGGATGACCGTTGAAAGGGGATAATTAATGGAAGAAAAAAACACTTTTATCCGCGATCTGACTCAGGGAAGCGTTACAAAGCAATTGCTGTCCTTTTCAGCGCCCTTTATGCTGGCGCAGCTGCTGCAAACGGTGTACAGCATGGTGGACATGTATTTTATCGGCAATTATGTCGGCAGCTCGGCTCTGTCCGGCGTATCGACCGGGAGCGAGCTGCTGATGCTGGTCACATTTATCGGCATAGGGCTTGCCAGCGCGGGACAGGTCATGATCTCCCAGTTCGTTGGAAGAGGGGACCGAGATTCCATACGGACCACCATCGGTACCATGTTCACATTCATTCTGTCGGTCTCGCTGGTACTGACCGTTATCTGCCTGCTGATGACGCCGCTGATGCTGCAATGGATGAATACGCCGGAAACGGCGTATGATGCGGCGCGGGGATATGTTATCGTGTGCTTCAGCGGCCTGTTTTTTATTTTTGGCTACAATACCGTTTCCGCGATATTCCGGGGCATGGGAGACTCCAGGCGTCCGCTGCTGTTTATCGGTATCGCGGCGGTCATAAACATGATCCTGGACTATGTTTTCGTGGTGAAGATGGATATGGCGGCGGTAGGCGCGGCGCTTGCCACCGTCATCGGACAGGGATTTTCGTTTATCGCGTCGCTTGTCTATCTCCGGCGCAGAAGGGATGCTTTCGGCTTTGACTTCAGGCTCTCCAGCTTTCGTCCGGTCGCGTCCATCCTCAAGCCCATGTGCAAGCTCGGCCTGCCCATGATCCTTCAAAGCGCTGCGGTCTCGCTGTCCATGCTTTTTGTCAACTCGTTCATCAACAGCTACGGCGTCGTTGCCTCGGCCGTCACCGGCATCGGGACCAAGCTCGGCAACGTGGTGTCTATCATAGCGGGCTCCGTCATGACGGCGGGCTCCTCGATGATCGGGCAGAATCTGGCCGCAAAAAAACATGACCGCGTCAAAAAGATAGTACATGTTTCACATGCGTTCACGCTCAGCTTTGCGGCGGTACTTTCGCTGATCTTCCTGCTCATGCCGAAAACCGTTTTCAGCATTTTCAGTCAGGACCCGGAGGTGCTTGCGCAGGCGTCCACATATATGGCCGCAGGCGTCATCAGCTATTTTGCCTTTGCGCTGATGTGTCCGTATAACGCGCTTATCACAGGCATCGGCTATTCCACGCTCGCCTTTGTCATAGGCATTCTGGATGGCGTCGTTGCCCGCGTGGGCCTGTCCGTGCTGTTCGGGCTCGTGTTTGACATGGGCGTCGTCGGCTTCTGGTACGGCAACTCGCTGGCGGGATATGTGACCGTGATCCTGGGCGCGGCTTACTACATGAGCGGAAAATGGAAAACACGCAAGCTGATCGTGGATGAGTAATGCCGGCGGTACTGCCCGGCGGATATAAGGCGTCCTGAGCTCGGCACGGGCGAAGATGTTGACTGCATTTTCGTGAAAGTATATAATTGAACTTAACTGAAAAACCGGTCCGGCCGCGCGGAAGCGCCGCCTGTATACGATTGGAAAACGCAATGGATCCGGAGACCTGCAAAAGAGCGAACGCGCGGCCCGCCGTGCCGCGCGGCAGATTTAACAGGAGGGTAATACCATGGGAAAATATGATATTCTTTTTCGCCCGCTGAAGGTGGGCGGCGTCACGCTTAAAAACCGTATTATCGCTTCACCGACGTCAATGTCCCCGCTCGGTCGGGGATACAGCTACACAGAGGAAAACTTTGAGGTTTACCGGCTGAAGGCCATGGGCGGCGCCGCCGTCGTCACGGTGGGCGAGGTCATGGTTGACCTCGTCACGGGCCGGTCTCATATTCATCAGGCCGGTATCAACGAGCCGGAGCAGGAGCGTCCCTTCCGGCTGATGACTGAAGCTATCCATGCCGGCGGCGCGCTTGCCTCCGCGGAGCTGGACCACGGCGGCGCGCTTTGTGACCCAATCTTTCTGGATGGACGGAAGCCGATCGGCCCCTCCGGATATATCGACAGCTATGGCGACGAAGTCGTCGAGATGACCGAAGAGCAGATCTTTGCCATCGCGGAGCTTTACGGCGAGGCCGCAAAGAATGCGAAGGCCTATGGCTTTGACATGGTGATGATACACATGGGCCATGGCTGGCTTCTGCACCAGTTCATATCTGAGATAACGAACCACCGCACGGATCAGTGGGGCGGCAGCTTTGAAAACCGTATGCGCTTCCCGCTGCTGGTGGTGGACAAGGTGCGCAGGGCCGTTGGCCGCAGCTTCCCGATCGATGTGCGCATCTCCGGTTCCGAGCGCTGCCCGGACGGCTACGGCATCGAGACCGGCATTGAGATCGCCAAGGCGCTGGACGGCAAGGTGGATCTGATCCACGTTTCCGCGGGCACGCAGGA
>CAKSXP010000197.1 GCA_934515035.1 uncultured Oscillospiraceae bacterium | reverse complement strand
GCGTTCCATCTCCGCGGAAAAATCTACATGTCCGGGCGTGTCGAGCAGCGTTGCCTCCGTTTCGGACAGAGAAAGCAGCGCCTGCTTGGAAAAAATCGTTATACCGCGCTGCCGCTCAAGGGCAAAGGTGTCCAGAAAGGCGCTGCCATGGTCAACGCGGCCCAGCTTTCTTATGCTGCCGGAACAATAGAGCATGGCCTCGGACAGCGTTGTTTTGCCTGCGTCAACATGAGCCAGCAGACCAACGCATATATGTTTTTTTGCCCTTTCGGGCGTCTGTTCACACATGGAAACACCCCCTCCTGTGTTCTTATAATACCACAGAAGGAGGTGATAGTCGATATGCACGGCAGTTTTTTCTCTCAGACGATCAGGCTGAAATTATCTATGCCGAGCTGCCGGCCGAATTTGACGCCGACCTCGGGGATGGTCCCGCAGAAGGTGAAGCCGAATTTTCCGTGCAGCTTTACGCTGGCCTCGTTTCCGCTGGTGATGACGGAAACGACGTTGTGCGTGCGCCCGTCCTCGCGCGCCATGCGCAATATCTCCGCCATAAGCTCCGTTGCAACGCCCATGCGCCGGAAGTCCGGAGAGACATATATCGACAGTTCGACCGTCGATGTATACGCCTCTTTGTCGCGATAGGCCGAAAGTGTGGCGTAACCCGCGACGCGGCCGCCGATCTCCGCCACGATAAGCGGGTGGTTATCCGTGTTATGGGCCTGGAACCAGCCGCGCCACTCTTCGAGCGTCTTTTCGTGCAGGTCGAAAGTCGCCACTCCGGTCCTGACCTCATAGTTGTATATTTCGAGCATCTGCTCAAGGTCGCCGATCATTCCTTCTCTGATTATCATGGCTGCGCCTCCTTATTACGGCCCAGTTTAGCACGGCGGACGCGGCAAGTCCACCGCCGAAAGGCGCTTCTGCAAATTATTTTGCTCATTTTCAAAGTTTTTTTGCAAAAGGTATTGACCTTCCACCCGCTGGAACGAATATAATAACGGCATCAAACGGAAATCTGGAGGAAGAAAATGCTTAGAATCGAACATCTTACAAAAACATACGGCTCGAAGAACGCCGTTGACGACCTGAGCCTGCACATAGCTCCGGGCGAGATATACGGTTTCATCGGGCACAACGGCGCGGGCAAGACGACCACCATCAAGGCCTGCTGCGGAATACTGCAATGCGACTCCGGCGAGATATATATCGACGGGGTCTCCGTCCGGGAAAGGCCGCTGGAATGCAAGGCCAAACTTGCCTACATACCCGACAACCCGGACCTCTACGATTATATGACCGGCATCAGGTATCTGAACTTCGTCGCCGACATTTTCGGCGTCGGGCAAAGCGAGCGTCAGGAGCGCATCCGCCGGTATGCCGGGACCTTTGAGCTGACGGGGGACCTTGCCCAGCCGATCAGCGCCTATTCCCACGGCATGAAGCAGAAGCTGGCGATAATCTCCGCGCTGATACACGAACCGAAGCTCATTATAATGGACGAACCGTTCGTCGGTCTTGACCCCAAGGCCTCGCACACGCTCAAGGAGCTGATGCGCGAATGCTGTGACCGCGGCGGCGCGATATTCTTCTCCACGCACGTTCTGGAGGTCGCCGAGAAGCTCTGCGACAAGGTAGCGATCATAAAGGGCGGCCGCCTGATAAAGTCCGGCACGATGGACGAGGTCAGGGGCGACGAGTCGCTTGAGACCGTGTTCCTGGAACTGGAGGAAGGCAATGCTTAAAACGCTATTAAAAAAGCAGCTTCTTGAGCTGACGGCATTTCTCTACCAGAGCGGGAAAAAGGGCAAGCGCCGCTCCGCCGCCGCGCTGATCGGCTATTCCGTCCTGCTGATATACGCTTTCGGCGTCATCTGCTGGCTGTTTTCGCTCATGGCGGAAACGCTCTGCGCGCCGCTGGTGCAGGCGGGACTGGACTGGATGTACTTTGCGCTGGTCGCGATGATGGCGACGGCCTTCGGCGTCATTGGCAGCGTGTTCACGACATACTCGGGGCTGTACGCCGCGAAGGACAACGAGCTTCTGCTGTCCATGCCGGTGCCTCCGTCCATGATACTGCTGTCACGCATGGTCGGCATCTATGTCATGAGCTTTCTGTTCGAGGCGCTGGTGCTGATCCCGGCCGTGATCGTCTATTGCGGTATAGCAAGCGTCGGAGCTGCGGGCTATATCTGTCTGCTGCTGATACTGTTTCTGCTTCCGCTGTTTGCGCTGACGATATCCTGCGTGCTCGGCTGGCTTGTCGGCCTGCTCGCCTCGCGCGTGCGCAGCAAGAGCCTTATAACGAGCCTGCTCTCGCTGGCGTTTTTCGCGGTTTATTATTATCTGTATTTCCAGATGAACAAGATCCTGCAAGCGATATTGGCGAACGCCGAATATCTCAGTGGGAGAATTAAAACTGTAATGTATCCGTTTTATCAGCTTGGCCTTGCCGCGCGGGGCAATTGGCTCTCGATGCTGATATTTGCGGCGATCATACTCGCGTTGTTCGCCGTGGTGTATTACATTCTCAGCCGTAGCTTTCTGAAGGTCACGACCACGCGGCGCGGCGCGGCAAAGACCGAGTACCGCGAAAAGCCGATGAAGGTCTCGTCCCAGAACGCGGCACTGCTGAAAAAGGAGGCTCTGCGGTGCTGGAACTGCTCGGCGTATATGCTCAACTGCTGTCTGGGCGCGCTGCTGCTGATAGCCGCGGCGGTGCTCGTCGTCATCAAGGGCACATGGCTGCTTAACATGGCCTCCGGCATAGGGCTTGAGCCGCTACTGCCGCTGTTTGCCTGCGCCGCCGTCTGCATTATCGTTTCGATGAACCTTGTAACGGCGCCCTCGATCTCGCTGGAGGGAAACACGCTCTGGATAGTCCGGTCGCTGCCGGTGTCCGCGTGGCGCGTGCTGTGCAGCAAGCTGAACCTGCATATGCTCATAACCGCGATACCCGCCGTCATCTGCTCTCTTGCGGCGGCGCTCGCTTTGAAGTTCGAGGCATATTATATCGCCGCGATCCCTGTGTTCGCCGTTATATTCACCGCGTTCTGCGGGGAACTGGGGCTGGTGTTCAACCTGAAGATCCCGAACCTGACCTGGAGCAGCGAGGCGGTCGCGGTCAAGCAGAGCATGAGCGTGCTCCTGACGATGCTGGTAGACTGGGTCGTGATCGTGGCGCTGGGCATCGGCTATTATCTGCTGTGCAGCGCGCTCTCCGCGCAGGCGTTCATCGCGCTCGCCGCCGTAGTCCTTCTGGCGGCGGATCTGCTTTTGATGCTGTGGCTCAAAAAGAGTGGCAGCAGGGTTTTCGAGGAACTTTAAATATAGTATATATCACTTTCTCTTCCGGAGGGGCGGCTTTATAGAGCCCCCTCCGGTTTTTAATTCTTTTAGCTCTGCCAGAGCGGGGGCTGCTCCGCAGGGGGGAATTTTTTCTTTATCTTTTTCTTCTATTTTTTCTTTTAGCTCTACCGAGCTGGGTTTCCTTCGGAGAGGCGCTTTTCTTGCCCCTGCAAGAAAAGTGCCCAAAAGAACAGGCCAAAAGAGGACTCTTGCGAGCCGTCCCCTTTTGGATTTTCCCTCCTAAGGAATGGCCAGGTACCGTTTGGAATCGGAACAGCAATTTCTTAGACAAGAGCTGTTGCTATTATCCACGTTTAATCAACCGCGCTGCTCACGCTACGCGCGGAGGACATAGCTCTATTTTTGTACCAGCCCAAAGCCTCCCTTGTGTAAAGGGAGGTGGCAC
>CAKSXP010000196.1 GCA_934515035.1 uncultured Oscillospiraceae bacterium | reverse complement strand
GACCAGAGCCAGCCGCTCCACGCCCTGCTCCTGCAGAAAATCCGCGATCTGCCGCAGCTCATCCGTCTTGCCGGCGTATTTCTGGCCGGGACAATAGACCGTGGAGGTCGGCAATATGCAGAAGTACCGTTCCTGCAGATACTGCGCCACAGGCTCGCTGCTCTCCCCTGTTACGCCCATGGCGTGGAAAAACAGTACGGCCGGAGCCTGCCTGCTTCCCAAGGTTAAAAACCGCATTGCACTTCACCCTCAGTGTACGAAAATCAGCATGATCCCGGCCAGCGCCGCGGAGATGACCGCCATTCCTACCGTGCCGAAAAGCCATTTTTTCTGCCTGTCCTTTCCGGTGATGTAGGGCTTCAGGTCCTCTGTGCCGGGAATGGTCCAGGCATTCGTGTGTCCCACCCAGAAGCCGTCAACCAGAAAACGGTCGATCAAATTCATGACGGACAGGATCACCAGCAGTTGCCAGAAGCCGCTCCAAAAGCCCCGTGCGCCGTTGACGGCATAGACAAACACCAGCACGTAGGCGAGATAGCCGGGGATGCAGAGCGCCTTGAAGCGTGCACGGTTCCGCCTGATTTTTTCATGGGTAGTCAGTCCCAGCGATACACAGCGGTCCTGCACGGCCTGACTGTAAAGATGCACCATGCCGACAGCGCCGTTCCGAATGCCGACAGCGCAGACCAGAACCAGCAGTACGCCGAGGCCCAGCCCTTCCAGAATTGCCCCCAAAAGCATCATTTGTTCCTCCTGTATCCGGCCTCGTCCCGGTATTCGGGATGGTCCTTTAAGTATGGGTCCCTGTCGCCGCAGATGGTGTAGTCGCACCTGCAGCCGTTGGCGCAGGTGGTAGTCCGCACCAGACGGGCGTGGATGAGCTCCATGGAGACATAGTCCACGTTGCAGAGCGCGGGCATGATCTCCCCAAGCCCATGCTTCAGCGCAAATTCCGCTGCGGGACAGGCTGTGAATTCATAATAGATCGGCTGATCTTTCCGATAGGGGGCGACCGTCATTTCGTAGTCGTGCCACTTGTCGCAGCCCGCCTTGGCGCGCCGGAACGCCTTGTACATCAGCGCGCGCCAGAACGGCTTGTTGCAGTCCACGAATTTCGAGAGCTTGCGGAAGGCGGGCAGGATCAGATTTTCCTCCATCTCCTCGATCTCCCGGAAGTTTGTCACATCCTTGCACGCAGTGTAATAGCTCAGGATCGCAATGCAGTCATAGGTTCCGCCGGCGCCGTTATGAAAATTCTTTTTTCCGCCGAGGTCGGTTCGCCAGTCGGAGAGATAGTCCACATACTGCCGCTGTACCCGCTCCCAGACAGCGTCCCGCTCCGCTTCGGGATAGTGCAGGGCAATTCGGGCGAGAATTTCCCGCCTGCATGGAGCGGAATACAGCACATGGCATTCCCGGTCAAATTGCAGTTCGCTGTCTTTCATACGTTCTCCTTCTCCGGATCGCGCCGGTGCGCCGTCCGGATCTCTTTTGTAAATTCCGCTGGGTGTTCTCCGCCCAGTGCGATGCGCTTTACCAGCGCCGCCCATTCCTCCGGGCGGCGGCAGGTGCCGGGCAGCAGCAAAACGGCCGGCGCGATTTCGGGACCGAATTCGTAGACCTTCATCTTCCCACGCCTTTCAGATACCCTTGCTTTGCCCTTTCCTCCGTGTCGTCGGACTCGTCGTAGGCGTCATAGGGCGCGGCGGGGTCGTGAACTCTCTTTTTAAAGGGGGAGCAAAGCTCACCCTTGTGCGCAAAGGCGAAGTCGAAGCTGTCCGTCCAGCCGGTGTGGCCGGTGATGAACAGCGGGTGCAGAGCTCGCGAGCGCAGCTTCGCTTCCAGCTCCGCCAGCGACTTTACCGCCAGACGGTTGTCCTCCGCCAGCGTGGAAATGAAGCTGTAGCCGCCGTCCGCGCCGAACCAGATGGTGTCGCCGGTGAAGAGGTATCTGTCGTCGATGAGATACACCATGTGCCCCCAGGTGTGGCCGGGAACGAGGAAACACTCGATCCTGATGCCGTCGATGTCGAGTACCTCGCCGTCATGGAGTATCACCTTTTCGTTGTTGATCGTCACCTGCGGCAGCTTGTACATATGGTAGATGACGCGGCGGCGCACCTCGCCGGTAAGATAGCGGTTTTCGATGTCGCTCACATAGAGCTTTGCGTTTTTGAACAGGCCCGGACTGTCGGCCTCCACTGCGCCCACATGGTCGGTGTCCTGATGGGTGATGAGGATATGCCGGATGCTCTCCGGCGCAATGCCGAGCCAGCCCATCTTTTCCGCCAGACGGTCATAGTTGTAGCCCGCGTCGATCATAATGGTCGTATCGCCCTTGCGGTAGAAGAAGATGTTGGCCACCCATTCCCGCACACAGGCGACGTTTTCGTCGATCCAGCCGGTGTTCAGCGGTTTGAATATATCCTTGCCGCGGTACATCCGGCTCATTTCCTTTTTCTGAAATTCCGTTGCCTTTTTCGACATATCTCTTCCTCATTTCCGGGCTGTGATGCATATCCAGCCTTTTTCGTTTTTATGTATCTGAACATTCCTGAACCCGGCCTGTTCCAGCACGGTCTTCAGCCAGGTATCCTTATAGATCGTCATGCCGTCGATCTTCTCCGTCCACTTGTCGTCCCTGTCGTTATCCCCGCCGCACTCGTTGCAGATAAGGAATGTGCCGCCGGGCTTCAGTACCCGCAGGACCTCGCAGAAGCACTGCGGCAGATCCGGCCAGAAATAGATCGTCTCAAAGGCCGTGACAGCGTCAAACCAGCCGGATGCGAAGATGATCTTTTCAACGCTGCCCTGCCACACGACACAGCGGCCGCGGCTGACCGCCGCTTCGTTCAGTTTCAGCGCCTTTTTCACACTGACAGCGGAATAGTCGATGCCTTTTACAATGCCCTTCGGGCATTTTTTCAAAAGCTTTTTGATGTTGGCTCCGCCGCCGCAGCCGCAGTCGAGCACCTTTGCGTCCGGCGTGAGCGTCAGAAACCGCATCCCCCAGTTTGCCAGCGCCCGGTGGCCTATGTTCATCATATTTACCATTATCCTCCCGCCGAGCCCCTTCGGCTTGCGGGTGTTTTCAAAGAATGACATACAGCGTTTTCCCCCCCCTCAGGTCCTTTCCAGCACAACGATCTTGTTGGAGATATTCCGCACGGCGGGGATCCTGCCCAGCAGCTTATAGACCGGGGCAAAGACCGTCATGCCTTCGGTCAGGCTGTGTTCTTCGACGAAGCGGAAGTCCGGCAGCAGCCCGGCGAGAGCCGCTCCGTTTTTGACTCCCCATGTGAACCTTGCTCCGCTGCCCTCGATAGACTTTTCCCTGTAGCTCTTTACGACCATGGGATTCATCGTTTCCGCAAACACGGACGCACTGTCAAAACGCCCGGCTATCACGGCAAAGATGCGCTTTACCTCCGCTTCCGACAGATACATGGTCAGTCCCTCAATGATGACCAGCGCCGCGGCGTCCTGTTCCGCTATTCTCGCGCCCCAGTCATCCATGGCGGACATGGCTATCTGGGAGATCATGCCGCTCTCCGGCAGAAGCTTTTCTCTTACGGCGATGGTCTCCGGCAGGTCGAGGTTATACCAGTGGGTATAGCCCTTTATCCGATAGCAGCGGGTGTCCAGTCCGCAGGCGATGTTCACAACAACGGCGCCGGGGTGCTTTTTCAGCCACTGCTCCGTCAGTCTGTCCAGCACGATGGTGCGGGCGATAACGCCGCTGTGCATCGCGCGGTCCTTATC
>CAKSXP010000195.1 GCA_934515035.1 uncultured Oscillospiraceae bacterium | reverse complement strand
TCTGAGCAACGACGCGATGCTCAAAGACGCGATAGGCAGCGAACTGGTCGAGTACCTTGTCAAGGATACCGCGGCAGTCTGCGACGGAAGCGGGCTGAAAATGGCCTGGGCTGCCGGCGCGGGAAGACGCAATGACAACATGATAACAAATCACGGCGGACGTTCCGGACTCGGGGGAAAGGACGGACTTCTCGGTATCGACCTGCTTCTTTACATCCCCATCCTCTGGGTCAACAGATTCGGCGAGCGCTTCATGGATGAAGAGATCGTTCCGAACGCTCTGTTTTTCAGCAACCTTCTCATAACGCAGAAGGGCAGAGCCTTCGTGGTTTTCGATCAGAAGTCGCTCGATGAATGGAAGAAGAATAAAATTCCTCTGAAGATGGCGTTTTGGGATCGTTTCAGCGATGACTATTATTGCCCGCCGGTCACGACCTTTGAAGAGGACTTTGCACAGGCTCAGGCTGCCGGAAGAGGCTTCAAGGCAAACACCATCGAGGAACTGGCACACATCAGCGGCATGGCCCCCGACACCCTGAAAAAGACGGTTTCGGATTACAACAGATATGTTGCGCAGAAGCGCGACGAGGAATTCTGCAAGTCGGCTGAAAGCCTGGTCTATTCAGTCGAAGAGGGACCGTTCTATGCGGTGCAGTGCCGCGTTCAGGCGCAGGGAACTGTCGGCGGAATTAAGATCAACGACAGGATGCAGGTCGTTACACAAAGCGGAAAGGTCATTCCCGGTCTCTACGCCGGAGGTGCGGATGCCGGCGGCCTTTATAACGGCTCTTATTCGATACAGGCAGGAACGGCTGTCAGCTGGGCTCTTACCAGCGGCCGTCTGGCCGGTATCGAAATGGCGAATTTCACCAAATAACAGCAATAATGATCGGAGCAGAGCTTTTTTGCTCCGATCGCTGCTTATATTAGCAATAACTTAAAATTAAAAGCGAGTACAGCTGTATAAGCTGTACTCGCTTTACTGAGGCGACACCATCGGTCAGATCAGCTGAAACTGTGTCCAACGCTGTGATCTCAGCCTCCATAGGAATATCGCGCCGCGAAAAACGAGATCGATGCTCATGCCGATAGCCACGCCGATGACGCCCCAGCCGAGCCAGAGACCAAACAGCGCAGAGAAGACAGGCCTTGCGGCGATGGTCAGTGTGATGGACACGATCATAGTAAATTTCACATCACCTGCGGCGCGAAGCCCGTTGCCCAGCGAACCGGCAAAGGGATAGGCCAGACCGTTAAAGATATTGTTTATAAGTACCAGCCAGATGTGACCAGTTCTTTTGCCTCTGCCGAAATGGCGGAGCAGCGGACGATCAGCGGCGTGATGGTAAAGATAAGCGCGTTCCACAGAACAGACAGCATCAGCGTGATCTTGTTGAGCTTCTTGAAATAGAGATTGGCAGCATCAATGTCACGCGCGCCCATGCATTGACCGATGACGGTAGTATAAACCGGCGACATGGCAAGTCCCATAATAGACGCCAGTGACCAGATGCTCTGCGCTACACCGTTTGCGGCGATCTGATAAGTGCCGAACAGTGCTACCATGCTCGATAGCGCAACCTTTACCAGCTGATGTACACCGTTTTCAATGCCGTTGGGTGGGCGATGCCCATGATATTTTTAAGAAGAACGCCATCCCATGCGAGTATATCCGCAAGCGCGTAGCGAACCGGATTTTGCTTTCTGGAGCAGAATGACGTGACCGCGGCGGCGGAAAGTACGCGGGAAATAAGCGACGGCCATGCAACACCCGCTGCGCCCAACTTCAGAACAAATACGCCCACGCAGTTGCCAATCACATTGATAACATTGGCGACAATGGAAATATTCATGGTCACATTGGTTTTCCCTATGCTTCGGCAAAGCGCTGCACCCGCATCATAGACCGCAAGAAAGGGCAGAGACAGCGTCGTGATGAAAAGATAGGACTGGCAGGCTGTCATTACATCGGGCTCGATCCTGCCGAAAAGGAGCTTTAACAGCCCTGTTTGAAAAGCGAGTATCAGCGCCGCGATGACGACCGAAATGACCGTGGAGATTATCAGAAGCTGTCCGGAGGAGCGAGAGGCGGCTTTTTCGTTCCTGCTGCCGATGTACTGACTGATGATGACCGCGCCGCCGGAGGACAGCGCCGTGAACAGAAAGATCAGCACAGTATTGAAGGAGGTGACCAGTGATACGCCGGATACATCTGCTTCGCTGGAGAAGCTGACTACAAAGGTATCGGCTATGCCGACGAACATCAGCAAAAACTGCTCCACAAAAAGCGGAAGTATCAGGTTTTTCAAATCTCTGTTCGTAAACATATCAAGCCTCGTATTTCCCGGTGAAAGCCGTCTTACACGCTTCGAGCATACGCTCCGCCTTTTCCATGTTCCAGTCGCAGAATTCCGTTGCGATCATGGACGCGATGCCGTGCGCATGCATCCAAAGCTGGTCGTGCAGATAGTCGGCTTCTTCATGGGTGATATGGTATACTTCCATGAGTTCTTCCATTGCGGTTTCTGTGATCGGCACCAGAATTTTCTTGATTTCCGAGAAAGCGTTGGCACGCATGAACACAAACCTGAAAAGGCGCGGCTCTTTCTTTGCAAAGTGAATGTATTCTGCTCCGTAAAGCCGGACCCTGCCATCCCGGCTGCTGCTTATCATGAAGCTCTCAAATTCTTTCACAGCCAGTGGGATCAGCTCTTTTCGCAGGTCATCCATTCCGGAAAAAGACAGGTAGACAGGCTGAGTGGAACATCCCAGCGCCCTGGCGAGCCGCTTGATATTCACGGCTTCATATCCTTCTTCTTTCAGCAGCTTCAGCGCGGCTTTTAATATCATGTCCCTGGTAATTTGCTTTTTTGCAGGCATCGGACCATTCCTCCGGAATGATAAATCAGTTTATCAATAAATATGTTAATTATACCTGACATGTGTTCATATGTCAAGTATGGGAGAATGCCGCAAAGCCGCCTACGGAAATCAAACCAGCGCCGCTGTCGCGCCGGGTGACAGGCTATCAGCACGGGTTGCTTTCCTTTTGGTTTGACACGGCAGGCATTCGCTTATAGAATTAACATAAGTCTAATGCATCCGGCTTTAATTGCCGGTATTATTCCGGCCATAGTCCGATGATATTGGTCAGTGCACACCGGGGGTGTTTTTATGAACAGAGAAACCGCCAGATCATACCTTGCGCTCATATCCTCTATGCTGATTTTTGGTACGATAGGGATATTCCGCAGATACATACCGCTTTCATCGGCCATACTTGCATTTTTCCGAGGGCTTCTTGGAAGCATGTTTTTGCTCATTTTAGTTTTTGCCAGAGGCAGAAAACTGCAAAAACTGCCTGCACGAAAACTGCTTTTGCTGGCAGTGACCGGTGCGCTCATGGGCTTGAACTGGATGACGCTCTTTGAAGCGTATAATTACACCTCGGTTGCAACCGCGACCATGTGCTATTATATGCAGCCGACCATCGTGATCCTGCTTTCTCCATTTGTATTCCATGAGAGACTCACAGTCAAAAAGCTGCTCTGTGCGTTTGCTTCGATCATCGGAATGGCATTTGTATCCGGGATTTTGAGTGGGAACGGATTTCGGGCGCATGACATCAAGGGAATCCTCTTTGGTCTTAGCGCCGCCGCGCTTTATTCCGCCGTTGTGATCCTGAACAAAAAAGCGGACGTGGAGGATGTTTATGAAAAGTCCATTATCCAGCTTGCCGCCGCCGCGGTCATTCTGATACCGTATCTGCTGTTGACCGAGGACCTGTCCAAAATCGCGCTG
>CAKSXP010000194.1 GCA_934515035.1 uncultured Oscillospiraceae bacterium | reverse complement strand
TTATGAGCCGGTCGATTATTCCGTTCCGGCAGAGTCAAATGACCTTGATCTCTCTCTGGATACGCTTCCAAAGCCCGCCGAGATCCGTAAGGTGCTCGATGATTACATTATCGGGCAGGACCGTGCAAAGGTCGCGCTTTCCGTCGCGGTTTATAACCACTACAAACGCATACTGTTCGGTTCGGACAATGATGTCGAGCTTCAGAAAAGCAATATTCTGCTGATCGGGCCGACAGGAAGCGGCAAAACGCTGTTCGCGCAGACTCTGGCAAAGATGCTGGACGTTCCGTTCGCTATCGCTGATGCAACTACGCTTACAGAGGCCGGATACGTCGGCGAAGACGTTGAGAATATCCTGCTCCGACTGCTTCAGGCCGCCGACTTTGACGTTGAAAAGGCCGAGCACGGCATCATCTATATCGATGAGCTTGACAAGATATCCCGTAAAAGCGAAAACACCTCTATCACAAGAGATGTTTCCGGAGAAGGCGTTCAGCAGGCACTGCTCAAGATCCTTGAAGGGACCGTCGCCAATGTTCCGCCGCAGGGCGGACGCAAGCACCCTCATCAGGAGTTTATAAGGATAGACACCACGAATATCCTTTTCATCTGCGGCGGTGCGTTTGACGGTGTTGACAAGATAATCGAGAACCGCATGGATAAAAAGACGATGGGCTTCGGAGCGGAGATCAAAAGCGCCAAGGAAAGAAACGTTGGCGAGATAATGCAGAATATCCAGCAGCATGATCTGCTCAAGTTCGGTATCATTCCCGAGCTTATCGGCCGTCTGCCGATCCTTGCACCGCTCAATTCTCTCAGCAGGGACGATCTTGTCCGGATACTCAAGGAGCCCAAAAACGCGCTTACGCGCCAGTATAAGGCATTGATGGCATATGACAATGTCGAACTGGAATTTGAACCGGCTGCACTGGAAGCGATTGCAGACAAAGCGATCGCGATGGAGATCGGAGCGCGCGGACTCAGAAGCGTGATGGAAGGGATCATGACGGACATAATGTATGAAGTACCGTCTGACTCCAGCATTGTAAAGGTCGTCATTACCGCAGATTGCGTTAATAACGGCACAAAGCCCGAGGTTCAGCGCACAAAGCCGACGCCTCAGAGCGCATAAAACAAATAAACGGGGCGTGTCTCGGTTTGCTGCGGAGACACGCCCCTTTGTAAAAAAGTTATTTTTCCCGGAAGGGAGGATGTATTTCTTTGAAAAGCAACGATACTATAATTATTGATAATACAAACAGTATAATGAAGCTTCCGCTTCTGCCTCTTAGAGGCATATCGATCTTTCCCGGCATGATAATGAATTTCGACGTCGAGAGAGGTGTTTCGATCTCTGCGCTTAATGCCGCGCTTGGAGCCGACCAGCTCGTGTTTCTTGATGCGCAGAAAGACATTACCGTTGATAATCCGACTGCCGACGATCTCTATACAGTCGGAACGGTTTGCCGCCTGAAGCAAATGCTGAAAGCCCCCGGCGGAAACACCGTGCGCGTGCTTGTCGAAGGGCTGACCCGCGCAAGCGTGCTGAGCATTTCAAGCGATGCAAACGGTTTTTATGCCGAGGTCGCCGCAATGGAGAACGGGCACTGTGAGGATACCTCGGTGAAGGCGGATGCTCTTATACGCCGCTGCATCGGGCTGTTCGAACAGTATGCGAATCTGTCCGGCGCCATTCCTGCGGACATGCTTATCAACGTGATATCAAGCGACGATCCCGGATATGTCTCGGACTATGTCGCGCAGAATATATACCTGAAACACACCCAGAAACAGCTTCTGCTTGAAGAACTGCGCCCCCTGCGCCGAATCTCTGCGCTCAACCACATGCTGGCGCGTGAGATAAACGTTATGTCCATGGAAAGAGACATTGAGCAGGACACGCAGGATCAGATATCAAAGGCCCAGAAGGATTATTATCTGCGTGAACAGATAAAAGTGATTCAGAATCAACTGGGTGAAGGCGAGGACTCCTCCAATGAGCAGAATGATTATCGCGAGAAGATACTTGCGATCGGATTCGATAAGGAAACTGAGGAAAAACTGCTCAAAGAGCTTTCGCGGCTGGCAAAGCAGCCTTTCGGTAGCTCCGAAGCCGCTGTTATCCGCAATTACCTCGATATCTGCATTGACCTTCCCTGGAACATCGAAACCAGGGACACGATCAGCCTTGAAAAGACGAAGAAGATACTCGACGAGGATCATTTCGGGCTTGAAAAGGTGAAGGAACGCGTGCTTGAGTATATCGCCGTAAAGAAGCTGAAGCCAGATTTCAAGGGCGGGGTCATCTGTCTCGTCGGACCTCCCGGAACGGGTAAGACCAGCATTGCGATGAGCATAGCGAGGGCGATGGGCCGCAAGCTTGCCAGAATATCTCTCGGCGGCGTGCATGATGAAGCCGAGATACGCGGACACCGCAAAACCTATGTCGGGGCTATGCCTGGACGTATAATCAGCGGAATACAGCAGGCGAAGAGCAAAAATCCGGTGCTCGTGCTTGATGAGATCGACAAGCTTGGCGGAGATTACAGGGGAGACCCGTCCGCGGCTCTGCTTGAGGCGCTCGATTCTGAGCAGAATCACGCCTTCCGTGACCATTTTCTCGAAATACCGTTTGATTTGTCAGACGTTCTGTTTATAACCACGGCCAACACGACCGACACTATCCCCAGACCGCTGCTTGACCGTATGGAGGTCATCGAGCTTTCAAGCTATACCGACGAAGAAAAGGTCCACATTGCGCATGATCATCTGCTTCCCAAACAGCGCAAAAAGCACGGCCTGCGTGCAAATCAGCTCAAAATGAGCGACGAGGCTATTCGGGAGATCATAACAAAATATACGCGCGAATCCGGAGTGAGAAGGCTTGAGAGAGAGCTTGCCGCTGTTTGCAGAAAGGCGGCAAAGGCTATTGCTGACGGCGAGTGCAAGACTGTCAACATTAAGTCCGGAAAGCTTGAAAAGTATCTTGGTACTGCCAGATATAAGCCGGAACCCGCGCGCACGGCCGACGAGGTCGGTCTGGTTCACGGCCTTGCCTGGACCAGCGTCGGAGGAGAGGTGCTTGATGTCGAGGTCGGCATTATGGACGGCACCGGAAAGCTTGAACTGACGGGAAATCTGGGAACGGTTATGAAAGAATCGGCCAGAGCTGCTCTGACATATATCAGAAGCAGGGCAGGCAAGCTTGGCATAGACAGCGATTTCTATAAGAATAAGGATATCCACATCCACTTCCCGGAGGGAGCCGTCCCCAAGGACGGGCCGTCCGCCGGAATAACGATTTGTATCGGCCTTATCTCTGCATTGACCGGCCGTCTGGTAAGGCGGGATATTGCAATGACCGGCGAGATAACCCTTCGCGGACGTATTCTGCCGATCGGTGGACTCCGCGAAAAGACCATGGCCGCTTACAGAAATGATATACACACAGTTATCATACCGGCTGATAACGAAAGTGATCTGAACGACATTGACCCCACGGTCAGAGCTTCTCTGGACTTTATAACGGCAAGTCATGCCGACAGTGTTATTGATATTGCGCTGAGAAAAAGCATTGCGCCCATTGAGCTCGAACCCGTACCCGCGGAGAAACCGGACATCGTTCCGACACCTAAAAGCAGCGGGAAAAATGGCTCGGCCACGATAAGACAGTGAGTGTGCGAATATGAACATCCACAACGTAGAATTCATAAAATCCGCCGCCAAACCGGCGGATTTTATAAGGGATGGCCGGCCGAACATCGTTTTTGCCGGAAAATCCAACGTCGGCAAATCATCGGTCATCAA
>CAKSXP010000193.1 GCA_934515035.1 uncultured Oscillospiraceae bacterium | reverse complement strand
CTGTTCGTCAGGACCCTGTCCGGGCGGACGAAGCCCGTCACGCACAGGCCGTATTTCGGCTCGTCGTCAAAGATGCTGTGTCCGCCCGCGATGACCGCGCCCGCGCGCAGGACCATGTCATAGCCGCCGCGCAGTATCTCCCGCACGGCTTCGTCCGGCATTTTTTCCGGCACGCACAGCAGATTGAGCGCGATGCGCGGCTCCCCGCCCATCGCATAGACATCCGAGAGCGCATTCGCCGCCGCGATCTGGCCGAACAGGAAGGGATCGTCCGCGACCGGCGGGAAAAAATCGACCGTCTGGACTATCGCAAGCTCGTCCGAAACGCGATAGACCGCCGCGTCGTCGCTGCGGTCAAAGCCGACGATCAGATTCTCGTCGTGCAGCGTCTCCAGTCCGCCCAGAAGCCCCGCGAGCACGCCCGCGCCGACCTTTGCGCCGCATCCGGCGCATTTTGCAAGCTTTGTCAGCCTGATCTCGTTTTCGTTCATCTCACAGCCTCCTCATACAGTCCGTCAGCATCAGCAGCGCCTCGAGCACCCCGCCGCCGACGGCGAGCGCCTTGTCCGAGACGGTGAAGCAGTTCCCGATGCAGCCGCGCGGATCGACGTCGCCGGACTTCATCCCCACCGTGACCTCGATGCCCTCCGGCAGGATGCCGCGCAGTACGCCGCCTATCGCGGTCACCACCGGCTCGCCGTTCACCTCCGCGACCGTTTCGCCCGCGGAGACAAGCGCGCCGATACTCCGCAGCGGACGGAAAACGCCGTTTACCGGCGCGCGCAGCACGCGCTCCGCGCCGTATCCGCCGATCACGCCGGGCACGCCGGTGTTCGGCAGCGCGCTCCCCTCGGTGATGACGCGCCCGAGCGTGTGGCCGCGCTTTGTCTCCACGACCGCGTGGCAGTCAACGCCCGCCGTAAAGCCCGGCCCCGCCGCTATCACGACGGGCGCATCGGTAATGCGCAGACCACAGTTCCGCTTTGCCAGTATCGCATCGACGACGGCGTCGGGCCGCAGCGCGCCGATGCATTGGCCGCTCTCATCCACGACGACGGCGATCCGGCCGCTGCCGGATATCTCCGCCGCCTCCTCCGCTCCGGAGGCGAGAACGGCGCTGACGCCCTCGACCGAGGCGCGGCCCAGCCGCACGGCCTCCGAAAAGCAGACCGTCCGGCGTATTGCCGTCGGCTGTGCCGTTTCGGTCATTATTATACGCATCCCCGCGCGAAAAAGTCTGAGCGCGACGCCGGAGGCGATGTCCCCAGCGCCGCGTATGATAACAAGCATGAAAACGCTCCTTTTTGTTTTTTGCCGCTCCGGTCAAAAGCGGAAGGGCCTATGAAAGCGATGCAAAGCGCCCCTCCCGCAGTTCTCCGCCAAGGACGGGGCAGTCCAGAAGCGCCGCCAGCTCCCGCGCCGCTCCGGGCGCGGACTCGAACCGGTTTATGAACACGCGGGTGTACAGCCCCTCGGAGATGAGCACGCGCGCCGTGCGCTGCGGCGTCGCCTCGTCCCGGACGGAACAGCCCGCGATGCGCGCAAAGATCTCCGCGCGGTGGGCCGAACGCTCTATCGGAAGGCCAAGCCCGTTCGCGCCGACAAGCATTATGCTCCGGCCGGACCGCGGATCCACCGGCGGCTCGTGCGCCGCATGGGCCTTGAGCGGCAGTCCCGCCGAACCGTCCGCCTCCGCGATGACGTAATCGCACAGCGACAGCAGCGTTTCCATCGGAATTTCCGGCCTTATCAGCTTGCCCGTTTCGTTCAGCAGGCTCCCGGCGCAGACGGCGCCGTGCGCGGAGAGCGCCGCCTCCAGCGCGTTCGCGTCCGGCGAGAGCAGCAGCGGAAAACCGGGCACGGCATACATTTTTGCCGTCGTGCAGAGAATGACCCGGCCGCGCCGCGCCAGCTCGCGCCCCAGAACGCCCAGCATCGTGCTCTTTCCGCCGGAGCCGATGATGCTCGTGAGTCCGGGGCGTATCTCCAGCGCATCCGCAAGGTTCAAGTCCGGACCTCTTTTCCCAGACGGCGCAGCATCGTCTTTTTGACGGCGCGCAGTATGTTCTCATAGCCCGTGCAGCGGCAGAGGTGGCCGCTGAGCAGCTTTCGCAGCTCGTCGTCGGTATATTCGGCCCCGGATTCCAGTATCTCGACGGCGGTCATGATAAAGCCCGGCGTGCAGAAGCCGCACTGGACGGCCGCCTCGTCGATGAATGCCTGCTGGATATCCGAAAGCTCGCCGTTCGGGCCGAGCAGGCCCTCGAGCGTGCGTATGTTCTTTCCGTCTGCCCAGACCGCCAGATAGATGCAGGAGTTGAAGCACTCGCCGTCTATAATGACGTTGCAGGCTCCGCATTCGCCGACCTCGCAGCCCTTTTTGACGCTGGTCATGCGGAAATCATTGCGCAGCATGTCCGTCAGGGAGGCGCGCACATCCACGACCTTCTCGACCGGCTTGCCGTTGAGCGTGAAGCAGACTTTCTTATACTGTGCCATTATATCTCACCTCCGCAAAGTTTTACGGATTCGATGAAAGCGCGGCGCGCGGACTCGACCGCGATATGCCGCCGGAAATCCTTTGAGGCGCGCCAGCTGTCGCGCGGGTTTATATCCTCAAGGGCAGCGCAGGAAAACTCCTCCGCAAGCTCCGGAGAGGCGGTCCGGCCCGCGGCCAGCGCCTCCGCCGTTTTGCAGCGCAGCGGCACGGGTCCGGCAACACCGAAGGCGAGGCGCGCGCGCTCGACCGTTTTTCCGTCCGCGGAGAGGCGGACGTTGACGGAGGTGCCGAGCGTCGCGATGTCCATTGCGTTCCGCATCGAATATTTGATATAGTGGCCGAAGGTGTTTTCATAGCTTGTCTTCGGGATGATGACGCAGGTCTGTATCTCGTCCGGGCGGATATCGACCCTGCCCGCGCCGATGTAAAAATCCGCTATCGGCACAAGGCGCTTTCCCGCCGCCCCCGTCAGCTCGATAACTGCGTCCCAGGCGAACAGGGTCGAGGCGGAGTCCGCGCTCGTAACGCCGTTGCAGGTGTTGCCGCCGATGGTGCCGATATTGCGTATCTGCGGGCCTCCGACCTGATCGACCGCCTCGCCGAGTACGTTTATGTATTTCCGAATGACCGGGTCGCGCGTTATGTGCGAAAAGCTCGTCAGCGAGCCGATCCTTATATCGCCGTTTTCGGCAAGGGAGACGCCGCGCAGCTCATCCGCGCCGTAAATGCTGATGAGCTCCTTTCCCGCGCGCTTCCCCTCGCGCATCTGGACCAGAACGTCGGAACCGCCCGCGATTATCTGGGCCTCCGGATGCTCAAGGCGCAGGGCGACGGCCTCGGCAGCCGTTTTTGCCTCATAGAGGGCTTTTATATCATACATGAGCTGTTCAGTCCTTTCGGGTTTTTATATTTTTTAACTTTTTCCTTCTGTTTTTAACTTTTAGCTCAACCGAGCTGGGTTTGCTTCGGAGAGGCACTTTTCTTGCTCGCTTACTTCTATTTTTTCTCTCAGCCTTACCAGGCTGGGTTTCCTTCGGAGAGGTACTTTTCTTGCTTGTGCAAGAAAAGTACCCAAAAGAAACACACCAGAGAGGGGCTTTTACAAAGCCGCCCCTCTCTGGACTCTCCCTCCTAAGACATAGACGGGTACGGTTTGAAATCGGAATAGCAATTTTCGAAGTAAAAAGGTCATTACTAATTGTTACGTTGAAACAACCGCGCTGCTCACGCTACGCGCGGAGGACATAGCTTTGATTTTTGTACCAGCCCAAAGCCTCCCTTGTGTAAAGGGAGGTGGCACGGCGTCAGCCGTGACGGAGGGATTGTAAGCTGAAAAGTTTGATTT
>CAKSXP010000192.1 GCA_934515035.1 uncultured Oscillospiraceae bacterium | reverse complement strand
ATATTTGTCGGGTAATCGGGGATGACATAGTGAAGATAGACCCGGATGCCGAGACTTATCAGCCTTTTGCGGAAGTTATCCGCCGCGGCCTGGGACCGGTAATGGGTTATGACAACGCTGCCGACGAACAGGCCGCAGCTCTTGTACGCGTCGATGAGACGGAGCGTGTCCGCGTCGTATGTGATGCCGAGGTCGCCGCGGCGCTTGTTGCGCTCTATGTCGTCCGCGGAGATGGCGATGACGATCTCCGCCTCGTCCTTCATCTCCATGAGCATGCGTATCTTGCTGTCGGGCGCGAAGCCGGGAAGCACGCGGGAGGCGTGGTAGTCGTCGAAGAGCTTCCCGCCGAACTCAAGATACAGCTTTCCGCCGAACTGGTCGATGCGGCTGCGGATGTTCTCCGACTGGAGCTTCAGATATTTTTCGTTATCAAAACCTGCTTTCATGATGCTTTTCCCCTTATCTTGTGTCTGAAGTATTGATCCGAAACATTATACAGCATTTTCTGCGCCTGTTCAACAGAAAGAAACCTCAATTTTGCGCATCGGCGGAAAAACGCTCGGAGCCTGCGGAATAATCCTAACTTTCCGGGAGGGAAACAGAGCAAAGTTTGAACGGATGTACTTTATTTATTCATATTTCTGTGATAAAATACTCAGATAAAAGGCAGGCCGTTTTTTGGGCATTGGGTCTGACTGCCGTCAGCCTGTATATACTGTGAAAGGCAGAACATATTCTATGGGACTTTTTACAAAGATTTTCGGAACACACAGTGAAAGAGAACTGAAAAAAATATATCCGGTCGTGGACAGGATCGAGGCGCTCGACGCCGAGTATACGGCGCTCACGGACGAGCAGCTGAAGGCGAAAACGCCGGAATTCAAACAGCGCCTCGCAAACGGCGAAACGCTTGACGACATATTGCCGGAGGCTTTTGCCGCCGTGCGCGAGGCGGCGTGGCGCGTTCTCGGGATGAAGCCCTTCCGCGTTCAGCTCATCGGCGGCGTCGTGCTGCACCAGGGACGCATCGCGGAGATGAAGACCGGCGAGGGCAAAACGCTTGTCGCCGTCCTCCCCGCCTATCTCAACGCGCTCGAGGGCAAGGGCGTCCATATCGTAACGGTGAACGACTATCTTGCACGCCGCGACTCGGAGTGGATGGGCAAGGTCCACCGCTTCATGGGGCTCAGCGTCGGGCTGATCGTCCACGGACTGACGAACGAAGAGCGCCGCGCGGCCTATGCCGCCGACATCACATACGGCACGAACAACGAGATGGGCTTTGACTATCTGCGCGACAATATGGCGATATACAAAGCCGGAATGGTCCAGCGCGGACATCCCTTCGTTATCGTGGACGAGGTGGACTCCATCCTCATAGACGAGGCGAGAACGCCGCTCATCATCTCCGGCAGGGGGGACGAGTCAACAGACCTCTACCAGAAGGCGGAGGACTTCGTTTCGCGCCTCAAGTGCGTCGTTTATGCCACGACGGACGACAAGGCCGAGGAGGACGACGACATCGACGCCGACTATATCGTTGACGAAAAGGCGCGCACGGCAACGCTGACGGCGCGCGGCACCGCAAAGGCGGAGGCCGCCTTCGGCCTTGAGAATCTCTCCGACCTTGAAAACTCGACGCTCGCGCACCATATCAATCAGGCACTGAAGGCCCACGGCATCATGAAGCGCGACACGGACTATGTCGTCAAGGACGGCGAGGTCATCATCGTGGACGAGTTCACCGGCCGTCTCATGCTCGGCCGCCGCTATTCCGAGGGGCTGCATCAGGCCATCGAGGCGAAGGAGCATGTCGCCGTCGCAAACGAGAACAAGACGCTTGCAACGATAACCTTCCAGAACTATTTCCGCCTTTACGAAAAGCTCTCCGGCATGACCGGCACCGCGCTGACGGAGGAAGAGGAGTTTCAGGCGATATATAATCTCGACATCGTCGAGATCCCGACGAACAAGCCCCTTGCGCGCATCGACCACAACGACGCGATCTATAAAACCGAAAACGGCAAGAACCGCGCGATCATAAAACAGATCGCCGCCTGCCACGAAAAGGGACAGCCGATCCTTGTCGGAACGGTATCGATAGAGAAGAGCGAGTTTATTTCCGGCCTGCTCAAGCGTCAGGGCATCGCACACAACGTCCTGAACGCAAAGAACCACGAAAAAGAGGCCGAGATCGTCGCCCAGGCGGGCAAGTTCGGCGCCGTTACGATAGCGACGAACATGGCCGGACGCGGCACCGACATCATGCTCGGCGGCAACGCGGAATATCTTGCAAAGAACGATCTGCGCAAGGCGGGCTTCTCTGAGGACGTCATCGCCGAGGCCACGGGCTATGCCGACACCGATGACGACGAGATACTCAAAGCGCGCGCGATGTTTGCCGAGCGCGAGAAGGAGCACAAGAAGGTGACGGGCGAGGAGGCCGAGCGCGTGCGCGCCGTCGGCGGACTTTATATCCTCGGCACGGAGCGCCACGAGTCACGCCGCATAGACAACCAGCTGCGCGGACGCGCCGGACGTCAGGGTGATCCGGGCGAGAGCTGCTTCTTCATCTCGATGGAGGACGACATCATGCGCCTCTTTGGCTCCGACAGGGTCAAGAGTGTGATGGACACGCTTGGCCTGGACGAGGATACGCCGATAGACCAGAAGATGCTCACAAACGCGATAGAGCAGGCGCAGAAGACCGTTGAAAGCCGCAACTTCCAGTCGCGAAAGAGCGTTCTGGAATACGACGACGTAATGAACGTCCAGCGCAACATCATATATGACCAGCGCCGCAAGGTGCTCGACGGCGAGGACATCAAGGGCTACGTTCACGGAATGATCGAGCAGTATGTCCGCACGGAGCTTGCCGAGGGCATGGGCGGAAACGACTATTTCGACGACATGGAGCAGTTTGAAGAGACGCTGAAGCCCTTCTATTCCCTGTTCCTCCCGAAGGGCGCGATATGCCCGACTCAGCAGCAGCTGGGAGAATACACGACCGAAACGATATTCGGCGAGGTCATGGAGTATGCCGACCGTGTTTATGAGCAGCGCGAAAAGGAGTTCGGCGAACAGTTCATGCGCGAGCTTGAGCGCGTGGTAATGCTGCGCGTCGTTGACGAATACTGGATGGAGCACATCGACTCGATGCAGGAGCTGCGCCGGGGCATAGGACTGCGCGCTTACGGAAATATCCAGCCGATCGACGCATACAAGAAAGAGGGCTTCGAGATGTTCGAGGCCATGGTAAACGGAATAAAGGAAGAGGTCGTGCGGCGTATGTACACCGTCCGCATCAAGCGCGACAGCGCGCTCGAGAGAAAGAGCGTTGCAAAGACCTCCGTTGCGAACGTCGGCGGAGACACGTCCGCGAAGAAGCAGCCGATGCGCAAGGTCAAAAAACCGGGGCGCAACGATCCCTGCCCCTGCGGCAAGCTTCGCCCGAACGGACTTCCGATGAAGTATAAGGACTGCTGCGGCAGAAACGAGTAAGAGATTATGGCATTTATCGAAAATCATTCGGCCCTGGGGCCCGTTTATATGACCAGCTCCGTCATAGGCGTGCCGCACGCGTTCACAACGCGCTTCGGCGGCGTGAGCGAAGGAATATTCGGGAGCCTGAACGTGGGCGAGAACCGCGGGGACAGCCCCGAAAACGTGCGGGAGAATTACCGGCGGCTCTGCGACGCGCTCGGCTTTGACGGGCTGAGCATGGCATATACAAAGCAGGTGCACGGAAATACGGTCCGCATCGTGACCGGCGCGGACCGGCGCGCGCCCTATGACGCGCCGCCGCCGGAGGCCGACGGCATCGTTACAAACACCCCCGGACTTCCGATAGTCTGCTTCACGGCGGACTGTGTGCC
>CAKSXP010000191.1 GCA_934515035.1 uncultured Oscillospiraceae bacterium | reverse complement strand
ATACGGCATCGGATCCACCGTATTTGAAAAATGGCTCATCACGCGCAAGCTGGGCGAGGGCAGCTTCGGCACCGTTTACGAGATACAGCGCGAGGACTTCGGCGAGGTCTATCGTTCCGCGCTGAAGGTCATCACGGTCCCTCAGAGCAGCACGGAGCTGAAGACCATGCAGCAGGAAGGCATGGACAATAACAGCATCCACAGCTATTTTTACAGCGTGGTCTCGGATATCGTCCGGGAGTTTGCGCTGATGAACAGGCTCAAGGGCTTTACCAACATAGTCTGCTATGAGGACCACGAGGTCATCCCCCACGACGACGGCATGGGTTGGGATATCCTGATCCGTATGGAACTGCTGACACCGGTCCTGGAATATGCCTACGCGCACGCTCTCAGCCGCAGGGAGATCGTCAAGCTGGGCATCGACCTGTGCAGAGCGCTGGAGTTCTGTCAGAAAAACAGCATCATTCACAGGGACATAAAGCCGGAAAACATCTTCGTCTCCGACAACGGGGACTTCAAGCTCGGCGATTTCGGCATCGCACGCACTATCGAGTGCACGATGTCCGGCCTTTCCAAGAAAGGCACCTATAATTACATGGCGCCCGAGGTCTATCGCGGCGGAGACTACGGCTTCAGCGTTGACACATACTCGCTGGGCATAGTCATGTACCGGCTGCTGAACAACAACCGGCTGCCCTTTCTGCCGCCTGTCCCGGAACCCATTACATACAATGCGCGTGAGCAGGCTCTGCGCAAAAGAATGAACGGCGAGACGATGCACCAGCCGGTCTACGGTTACGGCCGGCTGGGCGATATCGTGAGAAAAGCCTGTTCCTATGACCCGAAGGACCGCTATCCCTCCCCCGCCGTGATGCGCCGGGAGCTGGAAGCTATACGCTATGACCCGGAGGACGAGCTACCCGTCTATCCCTGCCCGGAAGAAACCGCCGTGAGCAAAGCCGCCGTTTCCTCCCGTGAGGCGGCAAGCGGCGGAAGCGCTTCATCGGAGCCCGCCTTCTTTGCCCCGGTCCCGGCGGAGGACAGCGCGGAAAAAGCCGCCGTTCTTTCCGGCGTCGATGCCGTGCAGCCCCCGGCCGTCTCTGTCGATGCGTCGGAAGATAACATACAACCTGAGGCGGAGCCGGAAGAGACCGCATCTGTCTTTGCTTCAGGCGAGACCGAACCGGAAAAGTATGCCTCTGCTTCCGATACCGGCACCGGCACGGAAGAAAAAGCGAAAAATCAGCATCCTGTCGGCCGCGCCGCTGCGATCATCATACTGATCGTCATGGTACCCCTTGTTATACTGCTTTTGTTGTATATATTGGGATTTGATGTTTTCGGCATGAATAGTCAGTACACTGCTGAGCCTGCACAAGAACAAGAATATGCAAACGCCTCCAATCAAGTCCTCCCGGAATCTCTGCGGGAATACGAATCCGACGGCACACTTATTCGAGAATATGATGCATACGGGAACGTAACTGGCTATCTCCTGTCTCAGTATGACCCCAGTGGGCTGCTGACTCGGGAGCAGCACTTTGACTCCAACTGGCTGCTGATCGAACAGTCAGACTATGATGAGGATGGTAAGGTGTATTGGTCCACACAGTATTACTATGACTCCAACGCACAGTTGACACAAAAGGTATGCTATGATAAGAATGGAAAACTACACTACATCAGAACCTATGACGCACAGGGAAATGTGACCCGCACCGAGTGGTACTGATCCCCATCAAAATACGCCATAACGCAAAAAGCCTTGCAGAAGCAAGGCTTTTTGTTATTCAAGGCCGCGTTCCGCAGACGGAGCGCGGCATATGTATTTTTATCTCACACGCCCCAGACGAACCAGATAAACAGATATCCTGCCGTTACCGCCGTGAGCGTGAACGGCACGCCTATGCGCATAAAGTCCCTGAAGCCGACCTCGCAGCCCTCCTTCTGGAGGATGCCTATGGCGGCGATATTGGCGGATGCGCCGATCGGCGTAAGGTTTCCGCCGAGCGTCGCGCCCGTGAGCAGGCCGAAATACAGCACATAGGGCGAAAAACCGGTCGCCGACGCTATCGCCGAAACAACGGGGAGCATCGTTGCGACAAACGGTATATTGTCTATGAACGCAGAACACAGAACGGAGCCCCAGACGATTATGGTATACAGCAGGAACACGCTGTTTCCGCCTATCTTCACGAACAGGTCGCTTATCGCATCGATAACTCCCGCGCGGCTGACCCCGTCGATCACGATGAAAAGTCCCGCCAGCAGAAGCAGCGTTGCAAAGTCCACTTCCCTGAGCGCATTCGCCGCTCCCGCAGTGCTTCTGTCTTTTACGGTATAATAAACCGCCGCGACGACAAATATCCCCAGACAGATAAGGCCGTTTATCATCTCCGGCTTATTGGGCAGGAAGGAAGCGAGGATGAGAAGAACGATATTGGCGCACAGCAGAACGGTGGGGAAATAATCCTTTACCTCCGTTGACGCCTTTGCATTCACCCGCTCCTTGTCCTTGCGGAACAGGAACATGATGACCGGGACGGTCGCAAGCGCGCCAAGCTCGACAGCCCAGAAAATTCCCGGCCTTCCGTTCATCCAGAAGAAGTCGAGAAAATCCATGCCCGCATATCCGCCGAGCATGATGCTGGTCGTATCGCCGACAAGCGTTGCCGCGCCCTGAAGGTTTGAGGATACGGCGATCGCTATCAGCATCGAAACGGGAGATATCCGCATCTCCTTCGCTATCGCAAGCCCGACGGGTGCCAGCATCAGGACGGTCGCGACATTGTCGATAAAGGCGGATATTATCCCCGCGAACAGCGACATCGCAACGACGGCCCAGACGGTGTTCGGCGTTATCATAAGCAGCTTTTCCGCTATCTTGTTCGGCATTTTGGACTCAATGAAAAACGACACCGTTCCCATCGTTCCGAAAAGCATCATCAGAATGTTCCAGTTTATCACGCCCGGAAGCTCCCTCAGCGGCACAATACCGGCGGCCACAAAGACGGCCGCGGAGACCAGAGCCACAACATATCTGTGCTTTGGAAGCGCGATCATAAAAACGTAGGTCAGCGCAAAAACGATTATTGCAAACAGCATATACCCTTCTCCTCAACAAAAAACAGACTCTTACCGCCCCTGCGGTAAAAGTCCTGCGATCTCATTGCGGCTGAAAACGCCGCGGGACGCCGTAACGGACATATCCTTCCGCCGTCCCTTTTCAATGCTTTCATTAATATAGCTTACATTCCGGCGCTTGTCAACATATCCCGGCGGCAGCGGACGGACGCGCGCGGAGAAGGCATCGAGCCCCGCACTGAATATCCGGTTTGTATCACGATCATAATACTAATCCACGCCCGAAAATGCATCTATCTTTGTACACTTTGCCAATTGAAATCGGCATATCGCGAATGTATACTACTACCCGTAGTTTGTCGATTTAAAGTACATGCAAATCACAATTCAGAATCGAGGTACAAAAAAATGAAAAAAGTTCTTTCCCTCATCCTCGCCTGCCTTATGATGGCAGCGCTGATGGCAGGATGCGGTAATTCCGACACCCCCGCCCCCACCGAAACT
The DNA here is from genome assembly GCA_934515035.1 of uncultured Oscillospiraceae bacterium. Lineage (GTDB taxonomy): Bacteria > Bacillota > Clostridia > Oscillospirales > Oscillospiraceae > CAKSXP01. The sequence continues at coordinate 397 of CAKSXP010000191.1, read as the reverse complement.
CCCGCCGCCGGCGAGCCCACCGACGCTCCCGCAGACGAGCCCGCAGGCGAACCCGCGGACGAGCCCTCCGCCGTTTACCACATCGGCATCGTCCAGCAGCTCGAGCACCCCGCTCTTGATGCCGCTACCGAAGGCTTTATGGACGCCTGCAAGGCGCTCTTCGGCGAGGAAAACGTCGTTTTCGATCTTCAGAACGGCCAGGGCGAACAGACCAACTGTGCGACCATCAGCAACAACTTCGTCGCCGCCGACGTTGACCTGATCCTTGCCAACGCGACAACGGCTTTGCAGTGTGCGGCCGCCGCCACGAACTCCATCCCCATCCTCGGCACTTCCATCACCGACTATGCGACCGCGCTTGACATCGCCGACTGGACCGGCGCTACCGGCTCCAACA
>CAKSXP010000190.1 GCA_934515035.1 uncultured Oscillospiraceae bacterium | reverse complement strand
CGAAGCGGTCTGCCATGGCAGGCCGCTTCATTTTTTATGACAACGGCAAAGAGTCGGAAAAACACGGAAACCTGTTGACAACTATCCTCATACGGCGTATAATAACGCTATGTTATATATAACAATATGTTATTATTGGGAGGACGCTTATGCCGGCAGCCAGAAAGGTTTCAAAAGAAGAGATAATCGACGCCGCGGTGGAGGTGCTGCGCGACGGCGGTTTTTCCGCTATCAACGCCCGCGGTGTTGCAAAAAAACTGGGCTGTTCCACACAGCCGATCTATTTTTCGTTCAGGAATATGGATGAGCTGAAAGACGCGCTGACAGAGCGCGCCATAGAGATGCACACACAGCGCGTGCGCGACTCTCTGCGCGCCAACGAGGGAAACGACAGCCGTTACAGCAGCTACGGAATGGGCTTTGTAAAGTTTGCCGCGGAGGAAAAACAGCTTTTCCGCTGGCTGTATCTGGAGGGGAAACAGCGTGGACCATACAGGAATGACGTGCTGTTTCCGGAAGTCATTGCCGTTATCGTTGATGAATTCGGCTATACCGAGGATGTGGCGCGCCGCTTTCATCAGGATATGATCTATTTTTCCTACGGGCTGGCCATCCTTGCAAATACCGGTCATTTGCACCTGACAAAGGCGGAGCTCCGTGAGGCGTTCCGGCGGGAATTCCGTGCGCTGACCGCGATCTACGGAAAGCCGGCCAGGCTGCCGGAATTTGCCGTGAAAGACGGTGTTGTCTTATGAATCTGAGAATATCCTTCTCGTGGATCGGGCTTGTGATATTCGCGCTGCCTATGCTAATAAACATCGCATATGCTGCTTTTCCGCCGGTGGGAAAGGCCGGACAGACCGCACCGGTCACGCGCTGGGTGGAGACCGTGGAAAAGGTCAGCCGCATCGCCTATTTGCTTGCAATCACGTTTCTGGTGAGCGGGAAAGCGGCCGGAGCACGGAGCATATGGCTTTGGCTCGCCGTCGGGTTCCTGGTTTTGTACTATGCCGTATGGTTCCGTTATTTTGCGGGCGGACGGGAAACGGCGCTGCTTGCCCGCGCATTTCTCTTCGTTCCAATGCCGCTTGCGGTGTTCCCGGTGCTTTATTTTTTGTGCGCTGCCATCTGGCTGCACAACTTGGCGGCAGCGGTCATTATGATGATTTTCGGCGCGGCGCATCTGACGGTGTCGCTCCAATCGTTCCGACGGTCCCGATGAACGATGAGACGGAACGCCGGCGTGTCCGAATCCTGTATCGAGAGGAGAATGTGTAAAAAATGAAAGATCTGATCGTATATGTCCATGGAAAGGGCGGCTCGGCGGAGGAGGCCGGGCATTACATATCGCTTTTCCCGGAGAGTGAAGTGGTAGGTTTTGATTATCGTTCACAGACGCCCTGGGAGGCAAAGACTGAATTTCCGGCGTTTTTTGCAGAGAAACGAAAACAGTTTGACCGTATCATATTGATCGCAAACAGCATTGGCGCGTTTTTTGCGCTGTCATCGCTGGATGAAACGCTTGTTGACAAGGCTTATTTCATCTCTCCGGTCGCGGATATGGAGAGGCTGATATGCAATATGATGCAGTGGACGAATGTGACCGAGCGCGAGCTTGCGGAAAGATCGGAAATTGCAACGGAACTGGGAGAAACGCTGTCCTGGTGCTATCTCTGCTATGTGCGGGAGCACCCGGTTTCCTGGCGAATACCGACCTGCATTCTGTATGGCGAACGTGACGGCCTGACATCCCCGGAGACCATATCGGCCTTTGCAGCGCGGCACGGCGCAAAGCTGACCGTCATGCCCGGAGGCGAGCATTGGTTTCATACGGAGAGCCAGATGCATTTTCTGGATGACTGGCTCAGAAAGTCGGAGGGCGAAATTCCGGCCTGTACGCCTGTTTGAAGGAAAAAGGATAAGCTTCCGCATTCCTCTTGACTTTTTACGGAGAAGCGTCTAGAATATGACTAACGAATGTTAGTTAGTGAGGACTTGGGAATGAAACAGGAGGACACAAAGCAGAAGATCCTTGATAAGGCACTGGAGCTGTTTTCCGCAAATGGCTATGATTCTGTCAGTATGGGGGAGATCGCCAAAGCAGTCGGCATCAAGGCGCCTTCTCTTTACAATCATTTTGCGGGCAAGCAGGCCATTTTTGACGCGATAGTGGAGTCAACGGCGGCGCAGTATGAAACGGATACCGGAAAGATCGATATCCATGTTCAGAATGCGGCGCAGGACATTCCCGTTTTCAGAGAGATCACAGAGGAGGCCCTCTTTGAAAAGGTTCGTCAAATCTTCGAGTATTCCCTCCACAACACAACTATCAGCCGGTTCCGCAGGATGATGACGATCGAGCAATTCCGCTCGCCGGAGCTGGCAGCTCTGTATACCGGGCGCTATGTGGAGCGCATACTTGCGTATCATGCCGGTATTTTCCGCGCTTTGATCGCCGCTGGGGAGATCCGTGCGGAAGACCCCGATGCGCTGGCAATGATGTATGTCGCTCCGGTGCTGACGCTCATCGGAGTGAGCGACCGCGAACCCGCGCGGGAGAGCGAATGTCTCGAAATGCTCAGAGACCATGTGGGACTCTTCTTTCGGATGGTCCACAGCGGCGAAGTGAAAAGTGGTGAAAACCGATGAATGTATCCGACGAAAAATGGGTCATGTGCCCCGTCTGCGGCGCGAAAACGCGGCTGCGGCTGCTGCAAAGAACGGTATTGAGGGACTTTCCGCTCTTTTGTCCTAAGTGCAGACAGGAGTGCATCATCAACGCACAGAATTTCAGGGTAGAGATCATCGATCAGCCGGACGCAAAGACGCAGTGCAGACCACGGGCGATGTGGTCATGCACTGCGTCTTATTCAGGAGAATGATTATGAAAAAAACTTTGACACAAAAGCTGGGACTGCTGGGTGTCGTCAGCTTTCTTTCGTATACGGCGGCAGTGGTGCTTTCACCGCTCGCCTATCCGGGCTATAACTGGATGGCGCAGGCCGTCAGCGACCTGAGCGCCGCAAACGCGCCCTCGCTTGCGCTGTGGAATCAGCTCAGCGCTCTTTATAACGTGTGCGAGGTCGTTTGCGTGACCGTCGTCTGCATCGGCATACAGGGAAAGAAGACCCGGCTTCTGCGCGGCGGGATTTATCTTTTTGCGGTCATGGAGTGGATATCGGCAGTAGGCTATCGGATGTTTCCGCTGAGCGACAGCGGCTATGCCGGCGCGTTTCAGGACGTCATGCACATGGCCGTCACCGCCGCGGTCGTGCTGCTGTCCATTATATCGCTGACCGTCATTATTGCCGCCGGAGCGAAGAGCCGGGACTGCCGCTCCTATGGCGTGTGCGCGGCCGCGGCCCTCGGCATGATGCTCGTCGGCGCGCTGGGCATGAAGATCGTGCCGGCCGGGCTTTTCGGCGTTGTTGAGCGCTTCAGCGTGTTTGCGGCGACCGGCTTTAATGCCGCGTTGGGGATTCATCTGTTTTGCATGAAGCCGGAAGCGGAAAGAGTCATTTCAGAACAGGAGTAGATCATAATGAAAGACAAAATATATCCCCGCACTGGGGATAAAGAGATCGTATATCTGAAAAGTGTCGTGACCGGACCGAATATCGAGGTCGGAGAATATACCATATATAACGACTACGTCCATGATCCGCGGGAGTTTGAAAAGAACAATGTTCTGTATCATTATCCCGTTAACGGCGATAAGCTGAAGATCGGCAAATTCTGCTCCATTGCCTGCGGCGCGAAATTTCTGTTTACCAGCGCCAACCACACGCTGCGGTCGCTGTCGACCTATACGTTTCCGATCTTTTTTGAAGAGTGGGGCCTGGATGCGAAAAACATACGGCAGGCATGGGATAACAAGGGTGATATTGTGGTCGGAAACGACGTGTGGATCGGTTATGAGGCCGTTATTCTCTCCGGCGTTACCATCGGCGACGGAGCCATTGTCGGCAGCCGTGCCGTTGTGACAAAGGACGTGCCGCCCTATACTATCG
>CAKSXP010000189.1 GCA_934515035.1 uncultured Oscillospiraceae bacterium | reverse complement strand
TCCTCGCACTGCTCCTCTGTCTCGGAATGTTTGCCGCCTGCGGTGACAAATCCGAAGGTTCGGCTGAAGGCGAATTCAAATGGAACGGGAAAAAGGAAGTCTGGTCCATTCTTCCAACCACTTCTGCCGAAGGCCTTATCTGGATAAACGACGCCATGGGCGCAATTATGCAGGCAGAGGGCTTTACCTACGTCAAGAAAGACGCCGAGGGCAACCCCGCAAACCAGGTCACCTTCGTTGAGGACGCCATCGCCGCCGGCAACGTCGGCTGCCTGATGATCGCCGCCATGGACGTGAACCTGCTCAAGGACGTCGTTGAACAGGCCATGAGCAAGGGCATTGCGGTTGCAATGCTCGGCGCCGAGCCCACCGACTACCAGATTGCCGGCTGCGTATACACCGCTTATGAGATCACCGGTATGTTCGCCGTTCAGGCGGCGGAGGACTGGGTCACAAAGCGCGTTGAAGAGGGCGGCAATGTTCCCACCGGAGCCGACGGAAAATACGAGGTCGCATGCGACATCTACACCGACATTTCCGACGGCGTATACCGCTCCAACGCGATAGTCGGCACCGTAGACAAGTCCGAAAAGCTGACCCGCGTTTCCACCACCACCTCCTATAAGGACGGCTACTCCGCCGCTTACAACAACGCGCAGGACGTCCTTTCCGCCAACCCCGACTGCCACATCTTCATCGCCTACGAGCCCCAGCTCGCCATGGGCATTGCCGACGCCATCGGCGACCACTGCGAGCAGAACAGTCTCGACCTTGCCGACTACTGCGTGATCCCCTGCTACGGCGAGGACACCACCTTCACCGAGCTTTACAACAGCGCGCTCGAGAATGCCTCCTCCACCGCGATCAAGGGCTATTCCACCTACGGCGACCCCGCCGTCCCCTACGGTGACGAGGCCGCGGCTCAGGTCGGCGCTTCCTACGAGGCTCTGTCTGCCTTCTCCGAGACTCTCAACCCCGGCGCTCCCGTCATCATCCCGCCCCTGCTCACCGGCGAGCACCTTGCAGACATTCTGCTGTCCGCCTGCGGCATCGAGGGCTATGACTACGAGCCGGGCTTCGGCAACACCTTCTACGACACCATCACCGTTACGAGCATCTTCGGTTTTGACAAGACATGGGTCAGGACCGACGACAACCCCGCTATCGAATACAAGACCCCCAACTTCATCGGCTGAGCACGGCGGTCATAACCGCTGAATTACCTGCACCGGGCGGCGTAAGGCTTCCTTGCGCCGCCCTTATCAAACCGAACTGTTTCTGAACGTTCATATCATTGAACGCACACTTCGGTGACAGGAGGCACTGTTTTGGAAGAGAAAAAGCCCATCCTTTCACTAAAGGATATAACGAAGATCTATCCGGGCGTCGTCGCCCTGGACAAGGTCTCGATCGACTTTTATCCCGGCGAGGTCCACGCCCTTATCGGCGAGAACGGAGCCGGAAAATCCACCTTTATCAAGACGATAACAGGCGCCCACGCGCCTGATGGCGGAACCATCACCATTGATGGTGAAACATATAGAGCAATGACCCCCTCTCTCGCCCGCAAGCACGGAGTTGAATGCATCTATCAGGAATTCAACCTTATCGACGTCCTCTCCGCCGCCGAGAACATCTGTTACGGTGAGCGTTACGGAGTTCTGGTCGATCAGAAAAAGATGTGCCGGATCGCGCAGGACCTTTTCGATGATTTCGGCGTTGACATCGACCCCTCCACGCCGGTGCGCGACCTTACCCCGGGGCATATGCAGATTGTCGAGATCGCAAAGGCCGTTTCCAAAAACGCCCGCATCCTGATCCTCGACGAGCCGACGGCCCCCCTCTCCGTTGCGGAGGTCGAGATACTCTTCCGCATCGTGCGCAAGCTGCGCGACGACGGAGTCGCCATCATCTTCATCTCCCACCGGCTGGACGAGGTTTTTGAGCTCACGGACAAGGTCTCGATCCTGCGCGACGGCGAGTACATAGTTACTCTCAACACTGCGGAGACAAACCGCGCGGAGCTCATAAGATATATGGTCGGGCGCGAGATGAGCGCTACCTTCCCCAAGCGCAATGCAAAAATCGGCGAAGTTGCGCTGGAGCTCCGGGACCTTACCGGCAACGGCGTTAAAAACATCTCCTTCAAGGCCCGCAAGGGCGAGGTCCTCGGCATATCCGGACTCGTCGGAGCCGGCAGAACGGAGATCATGAAGGTCGTATACGGCGCCGAGAAAAAGCAGTGGGGCGAGGTGTATGTAAACGGGCAGAAAGCGGAGATCAGGTCTCCAAAGGACGCCATGCACAAATACGGCGTCTGCCTCATCCCCGAGGACCGCAAACGCGAGGGTTGCTTCCTTGGCGAGACCATATCCTGGAACCTTGTTTACAACGTCATCGAAAAGATATCCCGCTTCGGTGTCGTGGACAGAAAAAAGGAACGCGAGATCGCCGAATACTACGGCCGCAGCATGCGCATCAAGGCTCCCGATCTCGAACACACAAAGGTCATGGCGCTCTCGGGCGGCAACCAGCAGAAAGTAGTCGTCGGCAAGGCGCTGGCCACACAGTCGGACATCGTCATCTTCGACGAACCGACGCGCGGTATCGACGTCGGTGCAAAATACGAGATCTATGAACTCATAAACGGTCTCTGCGAGGATGGCAAATGCGTCGTCATGATAACCTCCGACATGGAGGAGCTGCTCGGCATGTCGGACCGCATCGTGGTGTTCGGCGAGCGCTGTCTGGCCGGCGAGCTGACCCGGGAGGAGTTTTCTCAGGAACGCATCCTGGATCTTGCTTCCACGAATGACCGCGAAAATAACAGTATGGGGGCTTGACCGCAATGAAGAAAAAAAGTTTTTCCGCATATCTCCGTGAATATATGATGCTCTTTGTTCTGATCGCCGTTATCGCGGTGTTCGGCATTCTCGGTCCCGTTGTCGCCGACCGCAATTTCCTTGCCGTTCAGAACCTGCTCAATATTCTGAGCCAGAATGCATATCTCGTCATTCTCGGCATCGGCATAACGTTCATCATGCTCGGCGGCGCAATGGACCTGTCCACGGGCTTTCTGATCTCCACCGTCGGCATAATCATCGCCCGCGTCGATCTGTCCACCAACTTTGCCGTGGCGCTGATTGTGGGGCTTGCCGCTGCCGTCGCTCTTTCGGCTTTCAACGGCGTCATGTATTCGTGGCTGAAGGTTTTTCCCTTCATCATCACGCTGGCAACGCAGTACATGCTCAACGGCGCGACATATCTGCTCTCGGGCGGAATGACCCAGACCTATAAGGGGCTGTCAAACGGCTTCAAAATCCTCGGCGGCTACAACATTCCCTTTCTCGGCGGCAGTCTGAAGTCCGGCGTCATCGTGATGATAATCATGGTGCTCATCGGTTCGTTTATACTGAACAAAACCTATTTCGGCCGCAATATATACGCGCTTGGCTCCAACCCCGATGCGGTCGCCCTGTCCGGCGTCTCGGTCGCCAAAATGCGCATCCTGATCTTCGCGCTTGCGGGTCTGTTCTTCGGCATCGCCCAGATCGTTAACATCGGCCGCCTCAGCAGCACCGTCAACAACTCGATGGGTATCGGGGACGAGTTCATCGTCATGGCCGGCTGTATGCTCGGCGGCATCAAGATGGGCGGCGGCGGCGGAAAGATGAGCAACATGGTCATAGGCGTGCTCATCATAGGCGTGCTCAACTCCGGCATGAACTTCCTGAACATGAACCAGTACTGGAAGTACGTTGTTCTCGGCATCGCCCTTCTCGCCGCGGTCACTCTGGACACGCTCCAGACCCGCGCCGCCGTAAACGCGGCAAAGAAAGTTCCCGGCAAGGCTCCGGCGGAGACTGCCGAATAACGTCCTCCCGGCCGCGTCTTTCCTTTGAAAGGCGCGGCTTTTTTCCGCCTGTCCACAGCAGGGCTTTTCATCATGTCTGTTTTGATATATAATAGCTGCGGAGGGATGCCGTATGGAAAAAATCATACCCGCTCTCAGAAACG
>CAKSXP010000188.1 GCA_934515035.1 uncultured Oscillospiraceae bacterium | reverse complement strand
CTTTTGAACAGCGCATCCACAACGCGCTGGCGGTCCAGACGGTGGAGGAATACAAGGCCCGCCATGCCTATCTCCACGGCGTCGGTTATTCCCGCGAGGAATGGGACCTCATGTGGCACAGGTCAGAAAATTGCACCTGGGCACACCAGTTCGGACGCATGGTCGGCTGGGACGAGGTCTATTTCAACAACGTCGAACACATGGACCATATGATGGCGCTCGGCTCTTTCGCCGCGATGGAAAAATATCACGAGCTGGCCGGTCACGACCTGCGTTCCGTCACCTCCGGCGGCTGCCACGCGCTGTGTTCGGATGTTATTGAGGTCGCGGACGACGGCATGAGCGCGCGCTCATATTACCTGACTCCGGGAACGCTGATGGGCTCCGTGGGCTTCGACGGCGAAACGCGCAGCGGCGTCTGGCTCTGGGAGCGCTATGGCTCCGACTTTGTCTATGTTGACGGGGAGTGGAAGTGGTTCCATGAGCAGGTCTGCCCCGATCTTGCGGGCAACTACGACATCGGCAACTGGGGACACGACCGCTATATGCAGTATCTGGATGGGTCGATAAGCATCGGCGACGTCGGCGGACGTCCCGCGCTCTTGACGGAGCCGGGCCTGTTCCATGCGGATTACAACATCGTGCAGACGGTCCAGAACACCGTTCCGCCTCCGAAGCCGTATCGGACGCTCGACGACGACAATACATATTCGCCCGGGCGCAACGACCCGTATGACAACATCGTCATCGAGGTCGAACGTCCCACGGAGATGGACATGACGGCCATCACCTCGGACTATAATCCCTTTGAGGGCATGAAAGCACGCGACGACTGAAAGAATAAATTCCCGGAGCCGGTTCACCGGCTCCGGGAATTTATCTGTCTGCGCCGGGTACTGCCGGCGGAAGGTATGCTCTATTTTTTGCACAGTTGATAGAACGCTACCGCGCTCGCCGCGGCGACGTTCAGCGAATCGACGCCGTGCGACATCGGGATGAGAACGGTATAGTCACAGTCGGCGATGGTCCCGGAGGCGAGGCCGTCGCCCTCCGTGCCGAGGACGATGGCGAGCTTTTCTTCGGAAAGGAGCCGCGGGTCGTCGATGGGGACGGAGTCCTCGCGCAGAGCCATAGCGGCGGTCCTGAAGCCAAGCGAGCGCAGCAGCGCCATGCCTTCGCCGGGCCAGGGCGTATCCTCGCCGAAGTAGGTCCACGGTATCTGAAAGACGGTGCCCATGCTCACGCGGACGGCGCGGCGGTACAGCGGGTCGCTCCCGGCGTCCGTGAGAAGCACCGCGTCGATGCCCAGCGCCGCCGCGGAGCGGAATATGGCGCCGATATTTGTGGGATTCATGATGTTCTCCAGAACGGCGATGCGTCTTGCTCCGGCGCACACCTCGGTGACGGAGGGCAGACGGGGGCGGTACATCGCGCAGAGAGTGCCGCGGGTGAGCTTGAAGCCCGTCAGCTGCGTCAGAACGTCGAGCTCCGCCGTGTAAACGGGTATGTCTCCGCAGCGCTCAATGAGCTGCTTTGCCTTTCCCTGTGCGTGTTTCGTCTCCATCAGGAAGGATATGGGGACGCATCCGGCGTCCAGCGCACGCTCGATAACGAGCGGGCTTTCGGCGATGAACATACCCTTGCCGGGCTCGCGCCGGTTCAGCAGCTGCACCTCGGTAAGCCGGGCGTAGACGTCCAGCTCCGGCGCGTCGAAGTCGGTTATTTCAATAATGTTGGCCATGTTTTCGTTTCCGTTCAGAATCAGTTTTGGCGCCGCCGTTTCTCCTGTGCGGGAAGGCGGCTTCAGGGATATTATACATTTGCCGGGCAAAAAGTACAACAAAAAAGACGGGGCGTTTCCTCCGGCGTGCGGCGGCGAGGGACGCCGCGTTGACAATCCAGAGCCTTTGTGGCACAATGTGCAATGACCGGAGCGCCGGTTCCCGCGGCAAGGGGGCACGGGCGTTTCCGTTATAATACAGCGGATCGGAGGCAGGGATATGAATACTGACAGGATCCTTGAAAGTCAGCGGGAGTACTTCCAAAGCGGTGCGACGCTCTCGGTGGAGTTTCGCATAAAGCGTCTGAGGGAGCTTTACGGCGCCGTGAAAAAATATGAGGATGAGATAAGCGGCGCGCTGCTCGAAGATCTGGGCAAAAGTGATTTTGAGGGCTTTATGTGCGAGACGGGGCTTGTGCTGACAGAGATAAGCTATATGATACGCCATGTGCGCGGCTTTGCCCGCGAGCGCAGGGTCCGCACCCCTCTGGCGCAGTTTGCCTCGAGAAGCTATAAAAAGCCGTCGCCATACGGAAATACGCTGATAATGAGCCCGTGGAACTATCCGTTCCTGCTGACTGTCGACCCTCTGGCGGACGCTATCGCCGCCGGGAATACCGCGATCGTCAAGCCGAGCGCCTACTCGCCGGTGACGGGCGCGGTGGTGAGAAAAATGCTTGAGGAGTGCTTCGAGCCGCGGTATGTGGCCGTTGTAACAGGCGGAAGAAAAGAAAACTCCGAGCTTCTGGAGAAAAAATTCGACTTTGTGTTTTTCACCGGCAGCCAGAATGTCGGCAGGGAGGTGCTGCGCCATGCTGCGGAAAACCTTACTCCGGCGGTTCTGGAGCTTGGCGGCAAGAGCCCATGCATCGTGGACAGTACCGCGAAAATAAAGCTTGCCGCAAAGCGTATCGTATTCGGGAAATATCTCAACTGCGGACAGACCTGTGTCGCGCCCGATTATGTTCTCTGTCACAGCAGCATAAAGGACGAGCTTGTGAAGGAGCTATGCGCGCAGATAGAGGCCCAGTACGGCGGACATCCGCTCGCCTGTCCCGATTACGGCAGGATCATAAATGAAAAACACTTTGACAGGATATGCGGACTTATCGACGAACGCAAGACCGTGTTCGGCGGAGAGACCGACAGAGAGAGTCTTCACATCGCTCCGACGGTCATGGACAACGTGACCTGGGAGGACGCCGTTATGCAGGAGGAGATATTCGGCCCCGTTCTGCCGATCCTCACCTTTGACAGTTTTGACGAGGTGTATCAGGCTCTGGCGGACAGGCCCAGACCGCTTGCGCTTTACCTGTTTTCAGAGGATAAGAAGCGCGTCGGGGAGGTCACGGCGCGGTGCGCTTACGGGGGAGGCTGCATAAACGATACCGTTATCCATCTTGCAACGAGTGAGATGGGCTTTGGCGGCGTCGGAGAGAGCGGTATGGGCTCATATCACGGAAAGGCCGGTTTTGATGCGTTCTCTCATACGAAGAGCATCGTTGATAAAAAGACCTGGATAGACCTGCCCATGCGCTACCAGCCGTATGACCGCAGAGTTTATGGAAAGCTGCTGAAGCTGTTTCTGAAATGACCTGACGCTGGCTTTTATAAAAAGGAATAAAACACGCAGCAGCTCCGCCGCTATACCGGCAGAGCTGCTGCGTGTTTTACTTATGAAATAAAAAAGACGTGGGATAGATGTAGGAAAGAACCAAATCGAAGCCCAGCGCAGCGGGTTCGATTTGGAAAAGGAGGAGCAAGGGAGCGGGCGGATGACGTTCTTTGTTCTGAAAGAACAAAAGAACGTCGGAGCAAAGCGGACTTTGCTCCGACGTGGTGCCGCTAACCGGGCTTGAACCGGTACGGTATTGCTACCGAGGGATTTTAAGTCCCTTGTGTCTGCCAATTCCACCATAGCGGCGTACGATTAATTTACCACTGAGGTGGTATTTTTGTCAAGCCGCTCCGGTGAGCTCAAGCATGTCGATGTATTCGGGGAGAGTTTCGCCTTCCGTGTGGATGATCCTGTTCGAGACGTAACGAAAACCGCCCCCGGACTGCGGCATTACGGTGGTCTCGTGAATAAAGGCGCTGTCCGTGCCAAGCTCGGGCGATACGGCGTGTACCTCGAGCGTGAGGCTCCCGTCCGCGTTTTCGACCGCGTTCCGGACCTCCGCGAACGGGGAGATACCAAACAGAAGATAATCGCTTTCCGAAAGGAAATGGACGGGATAGGC
>CAKSXP010000187.1 GCA_934515035.1 uncultured Oscillospiraceae bacterium | reverse complement strand
AAGCAAACCCAGCCTGGTAAGGCTGAGAGGAAAAATAAAAAGACAAGCGGAAAAGTATGTCCCTCTGAAAGAGAAACAAGCTTGGTAAAGCTAAAGATAAAAATAGAAGTAAAACAGTAAAGAAAATCTCCCCCGCTCCATAGAGCAAATAGACTCAAAACTCCCCGAAGTACCATCCCGAAACGCCGTTTTTCTTCGCAAAAACGCCGCGGCTCGTTTCCTCAATGATCGAGAGCTCGTCTCCCGTCTCTACGGGCAGACGGTAATCCGTGCAGTCGTTTGTGATATAGTCCCCCTCGGGCGCGGGCGTCAGGTATTTCGTCAGGATCTCCATACGGTAGCCCGTCCGCTTATGCTCGCACAGGCAGAACTCCTCGCCGTGCCGGAGCACGCGGACGCGGTTGTCGCCCCAGCGGATATACCAGCTCTTTTCCGAAGCCGTCTGCGCCGTCAGCGCGCGGCGGCGGGGAAACGCGTCGTAATACTCCCACGAAAAATCCTCCGAACCGGCGTGGGGGATGATAAGGCCGTTGAGCTGGCCGTCGTCCTTGAGAACACAGCCCCCGTCTATGCTGATGATATGGCGCTGTCTGTCGATTATCGGGTTTGCGCAGACGATGCCGCCGCCATAGAGCATAACGGGCCAGTGACCGACGATGACCCACTTGTCAAACGATCGGCCCTGACCCATAAAATCATCGTTTTTCATGCATTTCGCGGCTTTCCATGTCTCCGGCTCTCCTTCGGGCAGTCCGCCGTGGACAAAGGTATAGTCCGGCGTCTCGATGACATGCGGCAGCGCGTCGAGAAAATCGAACATCTGTCCGTAGTTCTCCTCCAGCGCCCGCTTGATCCCGCCCAGGTCGGAATCCGGCGTTACGCGGAGGCCCATCTCGTCGCACATCTGGCGCAGAAGCCCCGCGGGCCAGCCGTGAGCGCTGTTTGCAATATAGTCGAGCGTCGCCGTGTCCATCTCCGGCGTGCTGTCGCGCAGCAGCGTGTGCCAGCCGTCGCAGTTGCCGCAGACGGCAAAGACATTCCCGCCCCGGCACAGCTCCATGATAAAGCGCAGCGTTCCAAGGCTGTCCTCGCCCTTTTCGAGCATGTCTCCGTCGAAAACAAGGTAATCGCGCCCGCAGAAGCACAGCTTTTCCAGCAGTCCGCGCAGATATGGCAGATTTCCGTGGATGTCGGATATGACGATTATTCTTCTGCCGGGCTCAAAAACGAGCTTCCGTATCCTTGCTTTCATTTCAGATCCTCATTTCCATCGTAAGAAGCCGGCCGAACATTCCGGTGTCCTCTCCGACGCGGACAAAGCCGGTCTTTTCATAAAAGCCTATTGCCCTGCCGTTGTCCTCCGCGACGTGCAGACGCATACGGTCAAGCCCCTTTTCGCGGAAAAGGTTCACGGCGTGGCCGATGAGCTGGATGCTGTCGTTCTTTCCCCGCAGTTCGGGAATTATGTAGCACAGGGATATCCACCCGGCACCCTCCCGCCTGCCGCGGGTCAGGCTCAGGTCGATCAGCCCGGCAAAACGCTCCCCGGCATAGGCCTTCACGACACAGCGCGGGTCCTCCTCCAGATGGTGCAGCGCGCTCTCCCAGTAGCCGCCGCCCTCGAAGCCGAGGCGCGTACCGTGGGCAAACTCCCATGCGGCGGCATAGCTTTCGATATACAGCTCCCTGTCCTTTTCCGGGTCGAGCGGGATCAGGGCAAGATTGTGCAGGTCACCGGCAGCGGTGGCCTCCCTCCACCAGCTCTGCTGGGCAAAGGTGCTCGTCTGCTCGTCAAGATGACTGTTGTCGTTGTAATACTCGGCGGTCACGCGCCCGTCCTCCGCGTGAAGCAGCGCGACGGCGGTGTTGTCCCCGTGTCCGGTCTCTCCCGCCGAGAGGCCGGTTATTCCGCTCAAAAACGTGCGTATCGCCATGCCGTGGCTGACGACGGCGACGGTTTTGCCCTCGTTCTCCGCGGCGATGTCCAGCACGGCCTCCGTCATGCGGCGGCGAAGCTCCTCGAAAGTCTCCGCGCCCTCGACGCGCCATTTTTCGGGTTCGTTCGAGAAATAGTCCAGCTGCTCCGGGTCGCTGCGCGCGACGTTGCCCCAGGGCTCGTTTTCCCAGACGCCCATGTCCACCTCGCGCAGACGCGGGTCGATACGGAGCTCCAGCGGATGAAAACGGCTGATGGCCCCGGCGGTCTCCATCGCGCGGGTCAGGTCGCTGGAATACAGCGCGTCGATATCCACATTCCGGAACCGTTCTGCCAGCGCGTCTATCTGTTTTCTGCCCCTGGCCGTCGGGAGCCCGTTATACGCGCCCTGAACGCGGCGGTAAAGGTTCCCCTCGGCCTCGCAGTGGCGGATGAGGTATATATCGGTCATAGGAGGTTCTCCTTTGTTTGTTATCGTTTCTTTTTTTACTTTTTAGCTTTACCAAGCCTTGTTTCCTTCGGAGAGGCACTTTTCTTGCTTGTTCTATTTATATCTTTAGCCTTACCAGGCTGGGTTTGCTTCGCAGAGGTACTTTTCTTGCTCCTGCAAGAAAAGTGCCCAAAAGAACAGGCTTAAGAGGGGCCGCGTCAGAAGAAGCACGCTCCATTCCGTTTCCGCAGGAACTGCGAAAACTGCATATCCGCTTCCTCCTTCTTCCTTAATCAAATCGAAACAGAAGTTTCGATTTGAGAAGGACGAGCAGCGAAGTGAGCGAGCGGTTGGCGTTAGCCAACTGCGAGACGATACGGAGCTTGCGAGGACGCAGCCGCCCCTCTTAAGAATCACCCTCCTAAGGAACAGCCGGGTACCTTTTGGAATTGCAATAGCAAGCCCGGAAGCAAAAGAGCTTTACTTATCGTTACGTTGAATCAACCGCGCTGCTGTCGCCACGCGCGGAGGACCATCGCACAACGAACCATTCTTCGTGCGTAGCGATAGCAGCACGATTGATTAGACGTTGAGAATAGCAATAGCTAATCAGAGCCGGTACATTTGGAACTGCTAATCACACCCGTACCCGTCCATGTCTTAGGAGGGAGAGTCCAGAGAGGGGCGGCTTTGTAAAAGCCCCTCTCTGGCGTCCCTTTTGCATACTTTTCCGGACGAGCGGAAAAGTATGTCTCTCTGAAAGAGAACCGGCTTGGTAAAGCTAAAAGGAAAAATTAGAAGTAGAAATAAATAGAAAAGTTACCCCTGCGGAGCAGACGCACGCTGGATGCCATCCAGATTAAAAATAGAAGCAAAAAGGTAAAAAAATAAAAAAATAAATAATTACATCTCCAGCAGCTTATTAAGACTCTCCCCGATCGCCGCGTTGTATTCATGCAGGTCGTCGCGGACCTTTTCGCGGCGGCGCGCGCCGGTAAGCGCCTCGACAAGATCGGTATAGCCCGGTATGCCGGGGTTGTATTTCACAAGATTCTCGGTTATGAACAGTTCCAGCCCAAGAGTCCTGGCCTCCCATATGACGAGGCCCTGCCCCTCATACCGGCTGGTGAGCGTGAAGCCGTCCATCCGGTCAAGATAGGGGAACGGGTTCTGTTTGTTGCCCAGGAGCGTCACGAACTTTTCAAGCCCGAGCTGCTCTATCTGCGCCTCAAGCTTCTCCCTGTCCGGCCCGTCGCCGAGCAGATAGAGGTGTATATCCGTCCGCCTGCGCACGACCTCGGCCATGTAGCCCATGAGTATGTCAAAGCCCTTCTGATGGCAGATGCGCCCCATCGTGCAGAGGTTGTAAACGCTCTCGTCCACCAAAAAGTCCACCGGCTCCTCCGCCTTCCGGAATATCTCGTCCGTGTCGATATGGTTCGGTATCGCGGTTATCTTTTTGTCATATATGCCCGAAACGCGGCGGAACCCGTCGATTATGCCGGGAGAGACCGCCGCGAACTCGTCGAACTCGCGCAGCTTCCCCTTGAAAAAATGCCAGAGGATGCGGTATTTGATCTCGTTGCGCTTTTTGATCTCAACGTCGTTGAGGATCCACATCACGCGCTATTTCGCGCGGACCGACGTCGCGCCGACCGAGCACTC
>CAKSXP010000186.1 GCA_934515035.1 uncultured Oscillospiraceae bacterium | reverse complement strand
AGCGCTTTCCGAGCACGCGGATGATATCGCGCACGGCCGCGCCCGCCGAAGAGGTTATAACGGCGATGCGGCGCGGGAATCTGGGCAGGGGCTTTTTGTGCGCGGGGTCAAACAGACCCTCGGCGTCAAGCTTTGCCTTGAGCTGCTCAAAGGCTATCTGAAGGTCGCCGGTCCCCTCCGGCATCAGCGACGTGCAGTATAGCTGGTAGGCGCCGTCGCGGGTATATACCCGGACGCTGCCCGCCGCGGTGACTCCCATCCCGCTTTCCGGACGAAAGCGCAACTTTGACGCGCTGCTGCGGAACATTACGCAGCGCAGGGAGCTTTCCTTGTCCTTGAGCGTGAAATAATGGTGTCCGGACGGATATATCTTATAGTTTGAGAGCTCGCCCCTCACGCAGACGTCTGCAAGAAGCGGGTCGAGCTCAAAAAGATCCTTTATTCGGTTATTCAGTGCAGTTACCGTCAGAGTCTGTTTCTCCATTTTCAACCTCTCCCCGAACGAAGCTGCCGAGGATCCCGTTTATGAAAGAAACGGTCTCCGGCTCCTCATATCCCTTTGCAAGCTCCACCGCCTCGTTTATCGAGGCCGCGTTCGGCACATCGGGCATATAGAGTATCTCATACATGCAGCAGCGGAGGACGGCCAGGCTTATGCGGGATATGCGCCCGAGCTTCCAGCCGCGGGAATACTTTTCTATATAAGAATCCAGTTCCTCCCGCTTTTCGCGGACGCCCCCGACGAGTCTGGTTATATATGCGATCTCCTTCTCTCCCGGATATTCGGAGAAAAGCTCGTCCTCTCCCGTCAGTGAGTCATAGTAGTCCCTGTCGAAAAACTCTTCGACAGCTCCGGCTCCGCCGGAGGTCACGGACTCGCTGAAGGAGAGCCGGACGGCGATCTCTCTTGCCGCTGTTCTGGTCATATCTGTCCTCCCACGCTGTTAAAATAGGTCAGTTCTTTTCGAATGCGACGCCGGAAATGCGGACGTTGACCTCCGCATCCATTCCGGTCATGGATTCGACCGCAGAGGTTATGGCGCTCTGCACCTTCTTGCCGACAGAGACGATGTTGCTGCCGAAGCGCACAAGAATTATGACCTCGACCTTGATCTTTCCCTCGTCAAAAGCGACTTTGACGCCCTTGGCCGGAGACTTTTTGCCGAAGAACTCGGCAAGCTCTCCCCCGACGGTCCCGGCGGTCCCGGCAACGCCGTCGACCTCCGCCAAAGCGGCTCCGACAACGACGGAGATAACATCTTCCGATATATTAATGAGGCCGTGTTCACCGGCGGCAGTTATATAGTTTTCAGGCATTACGATTACCTCCTGTGGTGATTTACATGGCATTTTACCACAACCCATTCATTAACACAAGGGGAAAAACAAAGTATCCGCGCCCCTTCGGTGCGCGGATACCCGTCTTTTCAATCCAGATATTTTTCGTTATAAAACTCTCTTCCCAGCACACAGGAAAGGCCCGTCAGCAGCAGCTCCATGCCGCTGTGCGCCATGAACCGGCCCGGAGAGCGGACAGAGCTTCCGTCCGATGCGGGCAGTATCATGCTGACGGTCGTCCCAACGCCGCAGCGGCTTTCGAGCAGCACCGTTCCGCCGTGCGCCCGCGCGATGCACTGGGCCGCCGCAAGGCCGACGCCCGCTCCGTCCGCAAGGCCGGAAATATCGGACATGGAATACTTTGCAAACACGCTTCCGAGCACCTCCGGCGGGATGCCGCCGCAGTTATCACGCACCGTTATCACGATCCTGCCGCCGCTTTCCCTCAGCGAAACGGTGACCCGGCTTCCTTCCTCCATGCGGGAAATGCTGTTTGTCAGGACGTTGAGCACCATCTGTGTGACGCGGTCCTCATCGACCTGCGCCATAAGCGTCCTGCCGCCGGCAGAGATATCAAGACCTATCCTGCCGCCGAAAAAGTGATTGACGCTGTCCACAAGATTGCCGATCAGCTCGGCCATATCATGCGGAGCTTTTCTCAGGTACATACCGGAGGCGCCCCCGAGCATTTTAAGATTCTCGGAAAGCCGCTGGAGCCGGAATATCTCGCGGTAGATAATGCTGCCGTAATCCCCGGCGTCCACGCCTTTGAAAGCCATCCGCTCGCCGAGCGCCGTGACTGCGGCGCGTATGCCCATGACAGAATTGCTTATCTGTCCGGAAATGTTGACCGCGATCCCGTTATCCGCTTCCGTTTCTTCCTCGCCGCGCAGGCAGAACAGCCACAGGCCGTCACTGCACGCGGCCGAGACCGAATAGTTTTTCCCGTCTATCTCAGTTGTGAAGCACAGGTTCTCCTCCGGAGCCTCGGCGAATTTCAGCGGCACTGTCTCAAGCGGATCACGGTTTCCGAACAGTTCGCGCGCGCGGGGATTCATAAACCTCACCGCACCGTCTCCGACACCGAAAACAGCCTCTCCGGATGCGTCAAAAATCGAACCGAATTTTAAATAATCTATGGTCATAGCCTCCTCCGATGGTAGGATTTGCATTTTATCGCGTTTTATCCATCATAGCAGATTCATTTCTTTTGGACAATGATTTTTGTCGAATTGTGTCGAATTTTGTAGAAACCGCTTTACCCTTCATTCCGTATATATCAGACAACATAACGTCATGATGTATTGTAACGACCGTATATCAGTTCGCATTTTGCACGTGAATTTGGTTTTATGTGCACGCAGCGCACCGGAACGTGCAATATTTAGTTAGCCTTTTAAGGCAAAATACGTGTTTTATCATGATATTGATGTTGTCGTGGATGACAAAACGCGATAAAATCTAACAGGATAAAATAACGGGCCCGGCATCCGGGTTATAAACTATATGGAGGAATTCACAAAATGAGTATCAGAGTTGGCATCAACGGCTTTGGCCGTATAGGCCGTCTTGCCTTTCGCGCCGGTATCGAACGCGGCGAATTTGAATTTGTTGCGCTCAACGCTCCCGACAAGACGCCGGAACAGCTCGCCTACCTTTTCAAATATGACTCAGTCCACGGCAGATTCAACGGCGATGTGAGCTACGACGACGACGCGCTTATCATCTCCGGAAAGCGCATCCTTCTCCTCGACAGCCGCGATCCTTCCAACCTCGACTGGGGCTCTCTGGGCGTTAACTATGTCCTTGAGTGCACCGGCAAATTCCTTGACCGCAAGTCCGCACAGCCGCATCTCGACAACGGCGCAAAGCAGGTCATCTTTTCCGGCCCCTCCAAGGACGACACCCCCATGTTCGTCTACGGCGTCAACCACAAAACATACACCCCCGACCTCGACATGATCTCCAACGCCTCGTGCACCACCAACTGCCTTGCCCCCATGGCAAAGATCATAAACGACAAGTACGGCATTGAAGAGGGTCTCATGACGACGGTCCACGCCGTCACTGCCTCCGAAGCCGCCGTTGACGGTTTCAACAAAAAGAACTGGCGTCTCGGCCGCACGGCCTTCGACAACATAATCCCGACCAGCACCGGCGCCGCGAAAGCCGTCGGTAAGGTCATACCCGAGCTCGCCGGAAGGCTGACCGGCACCTCGCTCCGCGTTCCCGTTCCCGATGTTTCCGTCGTTGACCTGACCGTTCGCCTCAAGACTCCTGCCAGCTACGAGGACATCTGCGCAACGATGAAGGACGCCTCCGAAAACGAGTTCAAGAACATCGTCGGCTATGTCAACGAGCATGTCGTCTCGACGGACTTCAAAACCGATGACCGCACCTGCATCTTCGACGCCAAGGCCGGTGTTGCCCTTTCAGATACTTTTGTAAAGCTCATCGCCTGGTACGATAATGAATGGGCATATTCCAACAAGATGCTTGACCTTCTCAAGCATGTCCACCAGGTCCGCACCGGCGAACAGATCTGACGCCGGACCGAAAAAAACGCATAAACATAAATAAAAAGAGACCGAACATATGTTCGGTCTCTTTTTTCTGCCGGGAAGCAGGTCCCGGACAAATCCGGTCCTGTCTCCGTCAATCCAGCTCGTGCTGACCCGTATACAGCATATAGTAC
>CAKSXP010000185.1 GCA_934515035.1 uncultured Oscillospiraceae bacterium | reverse complement strand
GTATAGCACATTGTTTGACATTACGGTCCGCTGCTGATATCCTGAGAATAACTATGTATACAAATATTGAAAGGGAGAAATTTATGGATAAGACCTGTGATATTCTGGTCCTCGGCGGCGGCGGAGCCGGACTGACGGCGGCCGTGCGCGCGGCGTCCGTCAGCGACAAAAAGGTGATAGTCCTTGAAAAGGCGGACTTTCTCGGCGGCGGAGCGGCGCAGGCCGCGGATTTCCGCGTTTACGGCAGCCGGTGGCAGCGCGAGCGCGGGTACGACGACAAGCTCAACGAGGACCTTGTAAAGGTCATGGACGAGACATACTGGAAGCTCGACCCCGAGCTTGTCGGGCGCACGTTTCTTGCAACGGGAAAGTTTTTCGACTGGATATGCACCTTTGGGGAGGACGTTGCGGACCATTTTGAGGCCGGGCGCTATATCTTCGACATGCCGGACAAGGGGCCGGTCGTTCCCGTCTATAAGGAGGGACTGCCCGGACGCAGCGGCGGCTACATCATGCGCATTATGGCCGCGCAGGCCGAAAAGCTGGGCGTCGAGGTGCTGAAGAATACCCGTGCGGCGGACCTCTGCGTTGAAAACGGAAGGATCGTTTCCGTTCTCGCGGACGGGCCGGACGGCAGGCTGGAGATCGCCTGCTCGGCCGTCATTCTCGCCACGGGAAGCTGGATAAACGACCAGCGGGAGCTCGAGCGCGTCTCGCCCAAATACGCCGCGATCGACCCCGGCCCGCTGCAAAAGGGCGGCCACCGCTCGCGCGCCTACACCGGCGACGGGCTCGCCCTCGCGGAAAAGGCCGGCGCTTTCATCGACCGCGACAGCTTCTGTCTGCGGCTCATGGGCCCGATGATAATGTCACGCTGCAGGACCGTCTCCGGCATGAGCGGCCACCGCTTCCAGCTCCAGATCAACATGAACGGCAAACGCTGGTGCTGCGAGCCGAGCTCAAAGCGCATGGGCATATTCGATTCCGGCCATGTCCTCTGCGAGCAGCCGGAGGGCGTTTCGTGGCTCGTTTTTGACAAAAACACGGTACTGGCTGCCGCACAGGACGTAAAGGACGCCCCGCCGGAGGGCTGGGGCGGGATATTCGGCAATCCGTCCTTCCCGGAGGACGTTCTGGCCGACCTTGAAAACGAGCTCAATGCCCCCGTCGGCGGCAGCACGGCCGTGCCCGGCGGAGCGGCGGCTGCCTCGGGCCTTATCTGCGCCGCGACCGTCGCGGAGCTGGCCGAAAAGATGGGCGTTCCCGCGTCCGCGCTGGAAAAGACGATAGCCGACTATAACCGCGCCTGCGAAACGGGCTTCGACGCGGACTGCTTCAAGGCGCCCGACGCGCTCGTTCCGCTCACCGGGCCCTATTATGCATACAAGGGCTTCCTCGGAACGGACGGAGCCTTCGGCGGCGTGCTCGTCAACGCCGATATGCAGGCCTACGCCGAAAACGGCGGTCTCGTCGAGGGGCTTTACGTCACCGGCGACTTTGCCTCCGGCCGCTTCGTCAACGACATGGGCGTAAAGCGCCAGATCATAAACGACCTTGCCTGGGCCTATGCCAGCGGCTATATCGCCGCGGAGAGCGCCGTCAGCTATCTCGCCGCACGGGGATAAGACGCGCAGACACGACCCTTGTAAGGAACGAAAAACGCAAAACAGCCCGGACATTCAACTGTCCGGGCTGTTTTGTATTTCACACCGGGCCGCGGCGAGGCGGTTCGGGGCATAGTTTTTTATTTACTGTCCGGTATTTTGATGTCAGTCCAATCACCGACGTCACACTGACCGTAAAGATCATCTCCGACTGCCACCACAGTGCCGTCGGACTTCAGACCTACGGCGTGAAACCAACCGGAAGCAGCACTGACAATATCGCTCCAATCCTCGACCGCATCTGTTCCAAAGCCGCTGTCACCGTATGCAATGACTGTTCCGCTCGTTGTGACCCCTATAATTCGGCTGCCGCCGGCAGAGATGGAGCGGATATTTTCCCAGTCATGTATGCTGTTTCTGCCGACAACGGCAACGACTGTTCCATCGGTTTTAAGACCGACCAGATCAGAGATCCCGCAGGCAAGCGAACATATATCCGACCATTGGCCTGTAATTTCTTCCTCGGCTCTCCAGGTTGACCCGGCGATCAGGACGGTGCCGTCAGCCTTTAGTCCGAGAACCGCTGATGTGCTCACAGAAACGGCAATTATATCCGTCCAGTTGGAAACATCGATCCTGCCGTTGTAATCATTTGTCAAAACGACCGTGCCATCACACTTCAGTCCGGCAACTCTCTCGGAACCGGCGCTGACGGAAACAATATTGGTCCAATCTTTTACATAATCGTTTGTCTGGGATGTGGCAATGACCGTTCCGTCCGCTTTCAGTCCCGCTGTGTTGTATCCGCCGGCGGAAACAGCAATAATATCGCTCCAGCCGCTTACATCTGTACAGCCCTTGTAGTCGCTTCCTGCCGCAACTACTGTTCCGTCGTTTTTAAGCGCGACCGTATGCTCATCCCCCGCCGCCAGTGTTTTTCTGTCCGCTATATCATTCCACAACGCGAAGCTCCGTTGCTTCGAATCTTTGTAATCACTGATCTTACCAAAGGCGATTGCGGCTTCGGCCGCTGCGCCTTGACTCTCTAAAGATTCTGCTGCCTCATAGTCACGGACAAATATGGTGTCCTGAGCAAGTTCGGCGGCGTCTTTATAATCCCCTATTGCCTCAAAAGCGGCGATGGCTCCGTTATAGTCTCCCGCCGCCAGCAATTCTTCCGCATTTTTATAATGGATAGCCGGAATGACGGCTTTTGAAAAGACGACGGCTCCGATCACCAGTACCGCGGCTGCTGCGGCGACGCCCACGGCAAGCTTTTTCCCGCGCTTTGCGCGAGCCTCCTTTTTCAGGAGCGCCGCCTTCTTTTCTTCGTGAACGGCAGTTTCGATTTTTATATTCAGATCACTGACGCGGGATCTTGAATCCTTATAATCAGCGAGAGAATCAAAAAGCTCGACTGCGTGCGTTAGTTCATCCGATGCGCTGGATGATGAAAGCTCGACGGCTCTCCGGTAAATTATTTCCGCGGCATCCTTATAGTCCGGCATGGAAAGAAGCAGCTTTTCCGCCTGATTTATCTGTGAGGGCTCGTTCGATCTCAGCAAAGCAAGCGCCCGATCGTAAACTTCCTCATCCGAAGGCGGAAAATTGACGTTTACCACCCGGCCAAGCAGGTCCGCGATTTGCACACATTCGGAATATGGGCGGCGTTCTTCATCCGCGGCCTGGGTCAGCAGAGTCATTTGCTGCCGGTAGTCGAGATTCGATAGGGAATTCAGGGCAGAGTCCATGTATAAGCCGGTTTTGCGGCACGAGATGCCCCCGGCCGCTCCCGCAAAACGCTGAAAGGCGTCGTCCCGCCTGAATCGCTCCCTGATAAACGGAGGGAATGATATGGTATTTGCCGTTAGGGTTTTCCCGTCAAGCGATATCTCTATATATCCTTTGCCGCTGCCGAGTACTTTCTCAGAATAGCTGGCTTTTGTGTATTCAACGCCGCCGGTCGTGATCCCGCCCACGGTGGCGCTTGTGTAGATCGCTTTTGCGGGATTGTATGTGTAACTGAGCGTGCCGCCTTTTTGCACCGTGATCGTGGGCGCGCCCTCAATTTTGTCTCCGTCGTTCCATGTGGAGTACACGGAGCCGTCCGGTCTTAAATAGACCTTCAGACCGGTTTTACCGCCTTCGACCGAGGCGAGGAGCTGTCCGTCGACCATTTCCCTTTCCGCTTCGGCTTTGGCTTCGTCGAATAGTTTGCCGATATCCTTGTATTTTATTTGAAAATCGGCAGCGACTACTTTGGCATCCAAACGCTGAGTGTCATTGCTCATATCCGTATAGCCCTTTTCCACGCATTTTTTATAAAATTGCAGCAGTGACCGTTTACTGTTCATCCTTACTCCCTCTCCCGTCAAAACCGTGTTTACTCCTGGTATTATACCTTCAAAGCGCGGGGATCTCAACCACTTGTTCCGGCT
>CAKSXP010000184.1 GCA_934515035.1 uncultured Oscillospiraceae bacterium | reverse complement strand
CCATGTGCGCACACGCGTGGCGTTATACCGGACATGCGCCTGTGCGGATGCATCGAACAGCCAGAACGGGGCATACACGCCCCTGACCTCGTCAATGTGGTTCTCGTCCTTGAATATCTTCGGCAAAAGGCGCTTGCCTTCATAATACTTTTTCAGGGCTTCCACAGCCGCTTTTTTATCCATCTTGAACGGTATGATATAGTCCGGTCTCAAAGCTCCCGTGAGCTGTCCCGTCATAACCACCGGATTG
The DNA here is from genome assembly GCA_934515035.1 of uncultured Oscillospiraceae bacterium. GTDB lineage: Bacteria > Bacillota > Clostridia > Oscillospirales > Oscillospiraceae > CAKSXP01. Next base: position 3,796 of record CAKSXP010000184.1, on the reverse strand, counting down.
CCGCAGAAGGGGCACGAGGCCGCCGCCGTGTTTTCGTCACCGACGATCTCTCCCCCGCAGGACCTGCAAACATAGGACCGCAGTCCTCCGGCCTCCCCCAGCTGCCATTCCGTGCCCGCGGAGGTATCCCAGCTCATATCATCCTGCTGCTCTCCGGAAAGCGCGTTGTCGTAAGCCTCCAGCGCATCCATTTCAAATTCCGTGTCGCAGTACGGACATTTAATCTTCTGGAGCGTACTGTCAAAGGCGAGCGCTCCGCCGCAGCACGGGCATTTGTATTCCAATAGTTTTTCCATCAATTATGCCTCCGTTTTACCGCATGAGAGGGTTTTCGGCTGCATCGCCGCTCAGTTTATGATATCGTCTTTGTTGAACGGATCGCCGCACTCGGGGCAGAATTTCGGCGGGTCCGCCGGGTCTGCCGGTTCCCAGCCGCACTTGCTGCACCTGTACAGAGCGGCGCGCTCCGGCTTCTTTGCGCCGCAGTTATGGCAGAACCTGCCCTTGTTGACAGTGCCGCAGGAACAGGTCCATTCGTCCTCCGCAGGTTTCGGAGCGCCGCATTCAGGACAGAATTTTCCCGTGGCCGTGGCTCCGCAGGAGCATTTCCATGAGTCTGCCGTCACGGGCTCCGGTCTTTTTGCTCCGCACTCGGTGCAGAACCTTCCCGTGACGGTCGCTCCGCAGGAGCATCTCCAGCTGTTTCCTTCATTCGCCGCAGCGGGCGCCGCCTGCTGCTGACCCATGGCAAAGAGAGTCTGCGCGTTTGTTCCCCCGCCGGCGTTCATGGCCATACCCATGCCCATAAATCCCGTCGCTGCACCCGCTGAATTTGACGCGGCGGCCTTCATGGCGTCGGCCTGCGCTCCGACAAGCGCCGCACCGGCCATGCGCGGATCCTGAAAAGCGGCATTGCGCTGAAGCTGTTTTATCATCTCCGCATCCTCCGGCGGGAGGGACACGGAACCAAGGGCGATGCTCACGACCTTGAGGCCGCGCAGCTGTCCCCACTTGACGGAGAGCGCTTCGTTCATCGCGTTTTCAAGCTCTGTGGTGTGGGCAACTATCTGATTCGGACGGAGCTCCATATCGGACAGCTTTGCAAATGCCGGCTGAAGCGCGCTGATAAACTCGGATTTCAGCTGGCTTTCCAGCTCTTCGCGGGTATACTCCCGGCTCACGTTTCCGCACACTTTGGAGTAAAACAGCAGCGGGTCCGCGATCCGGTAAGAATAGACGCCCGAGCAGCGAACGGCCACATCAACGTCAAGGCCGATTCTCGAATCGACCACGCGGAAAGGCACCGGGCTCGGCGTTCCGAATTTGTTGTCAACGATCTCCTTGGTGTTGAAATAATACACGCGCTGATCCGCTCCGGCATCTCCGCCGAAGGTAAATCTCTTGCCGACGGTCCTGAAGGTTTCCAGAATTGCGTCGCTCAGGTCGCCGCAGAAAACGCTGGGCTCGCTGGAGCTGTCGTATGTAAATTCGCCGGGTTCCGCGCAAACCTCAACGACGCGGCCCTGTTCAACGATCATCATGCACTGTCCGTCCGCGACCGCTATCACGCTGCCGTTGGAGATGACGTTATCGCTGCCCTTTGTGTTGGACGAGCGCGAAGAAGTCCTCTTCCGGCCCTTTACTACCAGCACATCGCTGTCCATTGCCTCGCAGTAAAAATACTCTTTCCACTGGTCCGCCAGAGTGCCGCCAAGCGCTCCGAGTCCCGCTTTGATAAGTCCCATCTGTTTTACCTCCTATGCCGTCCGGTCATCTTCCGAACAGAAAATCGATTATGTCCATTCCCGTATCGCTCATACGTTTATAGAGCTCCGTGTACCCGCATCTTGTGCAGGTTATGGTTGTAAAGCGCTTGTTCTGCACGTCAAAAACTCTTGCGAAGTTTCCTCCCGTGGCCTGAAACTGATCGCTTTCAAACGCGGTATTGCCGCACTTGGGGCATTTATAGCGGCTTTCCCTTGATCCGTTATTGTAAAATTCGTCCATTTTTCTTCCTCTTAAAGTATCCTTACGGCAGTACCGTAGGCCATTACTTCGGCGGCGCCGCTCATCACCTCGGCAGAGGCATAGCGGACGCAGACGATAGCATCGGCGTTAAGCTTCTCCGCCTCGTCAGCCATTCGTTTGGTCGCAAGCGCTCTGGCCTCGTTCATCATGTCCGTATATGCCTGCAATTCTCCGCCTATCAGTGTCTTGAACGCACTGCCTATGTCACGCCCGGCATTCCGGCACAATACCGCGCCGCCCTTTACAAGTCCCAGCATCTCGATCTGCTGTCCGGCGATATAATCAGTATTTACTAAGATCATTTGTCTCTCCCTTTCTGAGCTCTTTTACACGTGACAGAAGCGCGGCGATCGTTCCAACGGCTGTGATCACAAACAGGGCTCCAAGAACAGCGTACAGAACTCGGCCCGCGCTTTCGCCTGCCGACGAAAACAGGTAAAGCATCCATGCCGCAGCAGCAGCCATAACGAATACTATCACCGCGCAGACGCTGATAGCGCCGGCATATTTTTTTCTGACATCCGCACTTCCTATGTTTACGAAAACCGTACCTTCCCGCTCCATCTGGTCCATTCGCTCCAGATATGCGTCGACGTCTATCGTATCAAAGCCGTGGCCTCCTGCCGCTATCTCCCCGCAGACCACACCGGCTTTGGAAAGACTGTTTATCTGTCCCTCTATCTCCGCGGCGTGCCTGTTTGCCGCAACGGGAAGGGATACGAGGTTTTCAAGCACATCCCGGATCTCGCTGATCGGCATTCCGAGCTTTCGCAGAAGCTTGATCTGCTTGAGACGCCGGACGTCCTCCTCATCATAATCACGGTAGCTGTTTTCGGCCGTCCTCCCCGGAGTCAGCAGCTTCTCCTGTTCATAATATCGTATATTCTTTTTCGTAATGCCGACAAGCGTTTCGACATCCTTGATTCGCATGATATATTTCCCCCTTGTCAAAACCGCAGGCCCTCCGGTCCGGCGGAGCGCCTGCCGCTTTGACCGATAAACTCAGGCATGTCCGAACAGCAGAAGTCCGGAGCAGTATGAGATCAGATTTGCAGACAGCGTAAGTAAAAAAAGCTTCCCGGAAAAGCCATCCAGCGCGGCGTAAACAAGATATTCGACCGCCACGACGATCGCCTCCAGCGGATATACGGCGACCGTAAGGTCAACGCCCAGTCTGTACAGCAGCCATATTATGAGGTTCAGCGACAGATTCGTCGCCGCATTAACGCACACGCAGACTGTGACAAAGCTTTTCGACCTGAAGCCGGCCAGCAGAAAAAAAGCCGTTTCGATAACCACGGTCAGCAGGCAGGCGATAAAGATCCTTTCCATCCGTTATTTGCTGCGTTTTATCAGATGCACAATAACCGCTATCAGAATGATCAGAATGGCGACAAGCAGCACCGGCACTCCCCAAAAGAGCGCGTACACCGGAACGGACGCCACGTCCGCAAAGGCATAGGAGCAGAGCATAAGGCAAGCGGCTATGCAGAAAAGTATTTTACTGAACAGATTTTTCATCTTTTGAGCCTCCTGTCGGCATAGAGTATTGATATCAGTCCGAATGCAAAGCACGCGATTATCAGCACGGCCTGCCAGAGTCCCGTGAGCTGGATAAGCCCTCCGGCAATTGTCCCCGGCCAGAGCGCGGATGCGGCGAGCCCAAAGGCAAAGCCCGGAGAATCCGGAACGGCCCTGTACATCAGGTACAGCGTGACCGGCATCGTCAGGTTTACGAGAAGCTGTCCCGCCAGCGAAGGCACCATCC
>CAKSXP010000183.1 GCA_934515035.1 uncultured Oscillospiraceae bacterium | reverse complement strand
AGGTCGCCGAGGCTATTCAGGGCTACCTCGCCGCTGTCGGCATCACCATGAACGTTGAGACCTATGAGTTCCTGACCGCCCTCCAGAGCTGGATGGGCATCGGCGAGCCCGCCTGCGACACCGCTTTCAACGACCAGACCGACGCTTCCGGTGAACCCTGCGACAACATCGGCTTCTACTCAACTTACACTGAGGGCGGCTTCCCTGTCCTCCAGTCCACCGACGAGCACTGGAATGAGCTCTACTATCAGCTCAAGCACAGCAAGGAAGGACGTCAGGAGATCTGCGATGAGATCGCTACCTATGTCCACGACAACTATCTGTTCTACCCCTGCGGCATCTGCTACGATTCCTACGGCTACAGGACCGATGTTATCCGCGACGCCAACTACTTCGGTGTCTTCGCCGGCCTCGACCTCAGCCTGATAGATGTTATCGACTAAGTCTTTGACGGCAGCAAAATAAGCTAACGGAAACGGTGTGACCCTGTCACACCGTTTCTTTTATGCAGATACGGCAAAGCCCCCTGTCAGACATTCATCTGACAGGGGGCCGTTTTTTATGTTATGACGCCGGACTTGCTCCCGCAGTCTCAGTCCTCGACAAAATCGTCGGAGTCGATGTAATCAACGGCGTTATAGCCCGCCATACGGCCGGAGTTGACCGCATATCCCATAGTGGAGCCGGGCAGATAGAAGCAATAGGTGTCGCCGAAGATGCTGCACGTGTCGGTACCGGCGGCATAGAGTCCCGGAATGGGCTTGTGCTCATCGTCAATGACCTGGAGCATATCGTTTATCATGATGCCGCCGAGAGAACCGTAGCCGGACGGCATATAGCGCATCGCATACCACGTTTTGCCCTTCATGGGCTTCATATAGCGGTTGTCCTTTCCGAACTGCGTGTCGCCCTGGCCACTGGTGCACATGGCGTTGTAGCTTTCGATAGTCGCCTTGAAGCCCTCGTAGTCGATACCGGTCTGCTCGCAGAGCTCTTCCATGGAATCGGCGCGGAAGAAAAAGCGCATGTTCGGATCCTTGACGCCCATCAGGTCGCCGAATATCTTGGCGGAGTCCTCCCTCTCTGACGGATCGTTGAAGAAGTTGTCAACGGTCTCCTGCCAGTCGTCTATGGTATAGGCGGGCTTGTGATAGAACACAAAGTCGAGTCCCTTCTTGCGGTACGACTCGACGACCTCGTCGGTCACGATCGAGAATCCGGTGCTCTTATACTGGCGGCAGATCGCGTTTCCGGTGTGCGGGGTGTTTATCATGACTTCCTCGTTGAGGAAGCGCTTGCCCTGGAAGTTGACCATCAGGTTGGGCTGGCGCATGACGACGTCCGTTATACAGCCACCGGAGAACGACGGAGATTCATAGGTCATCTCCATACCGATGGGGCCCTTTGCGGCGCCGATGGACCATGCCATCTTCATTCCGTCGCCCTTCAGTCCGGGAATACGGAAGGAGAACAGCTGCTCGCCGTGCTCGTAGCCGAGGTATTCCTTTATCATCTCCGGATTGTCGCCGAAGCCGCCGGTGCAGACGATAACGGCGTCGCAGTCGGCCTCGTACTCGGTTCCGTCCTCGCCCCTGGCGCGGACGCCGGAAACGCGGTTGCCCTCGCGTATGATCTCGTAAACGGGGGTATAGAACCGGAACTCAACGCCGAGCTCATGCGCTCTGTCGGAGAGTGTCTTTACTATCAGAGAGGCGCTGCGCTCGACAGGCTTGTTCGAGCCGGGCACCTTGGGAACATGCCAGGTCGCCTGGGAATCCTTGAAGTAGCGGAACGCGCCAAGCCACTCAAGACCCATATCCTCGACCCACTTGATGGTGTCGCCGGACTGCTCATACAGCTTATGTATCAGCGACGGGTCCGCGCGCCAGTGGTTGTATTCCATTATCATCTTGAACGCCTGGTCCACCGTCAATGAATCAAGCTGTCTTTTCTGGATATGAGACTCTACTCCGAAAAAGCCCATGCCCATGTTTGCCGCTCCGCCGACCGTGCCTCCCTTTTCAAAGACGATGACGGAGGCGCCCTTTTCGGCCGCCGCGATAGACGCGCACAGTCCCGACATTCCGCCGGCTATGACAACAACGTCGGCTTCTAATCTTTTAACTTCGCTCATAATTCTTCCTTTCTGATTTCTTCTTCACACGGACGCTGTGCATCCGTATTCGTGCTACGGCTTAATTATGTCATGTTTTCCCGCTTCTTTCAAGTAATATCGCCGCATAAATGTCATGGATTTTGCACAGCAGCGGCCAACTGTAAACACCCGGCCCGCCCACGTTGGATATTTTTCATATCCCTCTCCGGCAAAATGCGGCGAAATACGTCAAATATACAGAAATAGAAACTCCAAAAACGATTTGCATTGACATTCGTCCTCAATATACTATAATAATTTTAACAATTGAACAGGGCATGATAGAGGTGCGGTTACCATCAGTACCCCGAGAGAAAACGACAGGCAGTCGTTCGGGGGAAAGGGGGCGCCGCCGAGGAGCCGTTCGGTCTGCCTGACCGGCGGTGTCCGGGCCGCCGGAGAATATCCTGCGGACTGTCACTTTGCCGGGAGGCATTGTGGAGAGCTGTCAGTGACCGGGGTTTTCGTGTGGTGTCATGGGCAGTATGCTATGCTGTTCATGATATTTTTTTTGGAGGGATTTATTTGAGAACCCGCACACACAAGACTCTGGCGCTGGTCGCCGTGCTCGCCGTTATCGTCGTTCTGCTCACGGCGTCCGTTTTCGCAGTGGACGGCAGCGACGCCGTAAGCGGCATGTACGGCACCTTCTGGGCGCTTGTTCCGCCCATCATCGCTATCGTTCTGGCGCTCATAACCAAGGAAGCTTACAGCTCGCTGTTCATCGGCGTGCTGGTCGGCGCGCTCTTCGCGTGCAGCTTCAAGCCCGTAGCCACGCTGGACACCATCGTCAACAACGGCTTTGTCACCGCGATAGCGGACAACGCCGGTATCTTCCTGTTCCTTGTCCTTCTCGGCATAATTGTTGCTCTGGTCAACGCCGCAGGCGGCTCCGCCGCATTCGGACGCTGGGCCGAGCGGAACATCAGGACCCGCGTCGGCGCTCAGATCGCGACATTTATCCTCGGCGTGCTTATCTTCATCGACGACTATTTCAACTGTCTGACGGTCGGCAGCGTCATGCGCCCCGTAACGGACGGACACAGGATCTCCCGCCCGAAGCTGGCCTACCTCATCGACGCAACGGCCGCGCCCGTCTGCATGATCGCGCCCATCTCTTCCTGGGCCGCCGCCGTCTCCAGCACCGCGGAGGATCTGAACACCGGCATGTCCGGCATAGAGCTTTTCATCAAGGCCATCCCCTATAACCTCTATTCTCTTCTGACCTTCGTTTTCATCATCGCCCTTGTCGTCATGAAGTTTGACTACGGCCCGATGAAGCGCTTCGAGATCAAGGCCCGCGACGAGGGAGCCCTCTCCGGCCTTGCAGATGTCAAGAGCGAGAACGCCAACCCCAACGGCCGCGTTATCGACCTTATTCTTCCCGTTGTCATACTCACTATCGCATGCACGTCCGGCATGATCTATGTCGGCGGATTCTTCGGAGTCGATGCCTGGGGCGGCACGGACTTTGCCGGGGACTTCATCGGCGCATTCGGCAATACCGACGCCTTCATAGGACTGCCCTGGGGCGCCATCATCGCGCTTGTGCTCACCGTGATATACCTAGTCGCCCGCCGCGTACTGACCTTCAAGCAGGCCATGGAGTGCATCCCCAGCGGATTTATCGCCATGGTTCCCCCTATCCTGATCCTTACTCTCGCCGTCAGCCTCAAGACCATGACCAGCACCCTCGGCGGCGATGTCTTTGTCCATGACCTGATGGAGGGCGCGGCAAGCGGCCTTTACGGTATGCTTCCGGCAGTCATCTTCGTCGTCGCGTGCATTCTGGCCTTTGCCACCGGCACCAGCTGGGGCACCTTCGGCATCCTGATCCCCATCGTCACCGCCATCTTCTCCGTTGACAGCCCTCTGCTCATCATCGGCATCTCCGCCTGCTGCGCAGGCG
>CAKSXP010000182.1 GCA_934515035.1 uncultured Oscillospiraceae bacterium | reverse complement strand
ATCCGCGGGAGCGCCGGTGGGCGCCTCGGTGGCCGGCGTGTCTGCCGGATCGTCAGCGGGCTCGTTCTTGCTGCCGCAGCCGGCCAGCAGAGACATTACCATCAGCACGCTGAGCAGCAGAGCCAGAATACGGGTCTTTGTCATCTTTTGTGTCACTCTCCTTACAACATTTGTCGCACGCAATTGATATCTCGTGCTGAACCAGCCTTATTATATTGGATAATATATGTTCTTTGAAGCGACACAATCCGTTTGAAAAGACACAATCCGTTTTTGTGCACTAAAATAGATTCCATACTCTTGAATTTATTGTGAAAACTATGTATATTCATAATGTTAAACTGACAGAGATGTGATCAGAGTCAGTCTGTGAATTGTCCGAGCCGGATAACGGCAGAGGCATTGAGAACATAACGGAACACAGTCAAACAGTATTGAGAGGAGAAACAGAATGAATAAGTATTACCCCACGCTTCTGTCCCCGCTGAAGGTTGGAAAGCATTTTTACAAAAACAGAATGGGCTTTCCCCGCGCAGTGCCCAGCATCGTTTCCGGTGCGCTTTCCGGCGATGTGCTGGAGTCCCTTGGCCTCTATCTTGGCAATATAGCCAGAAACGGAGCCTCCGTTGTGTGCGTGAACAGCCCGACGTGGGGTGACAGCCCGCTTTCGCGTCCGCTCCCGCCCGGCGCCCGCGCGCCCTTCCCCGACAAGAGCTATGATCTGCGCGAGCCCAATACCCAGCTTGCCATGTGCCGCGTCGTCGAGGCAATACATAACTACGGCTCTCTGGCGTGCATGTCCCTGATGCAGATCGAGCCCAACGGCTGGACGGTGAACGACCTGACCGAGGAGGTCATGGACGGCATAGCGGACAGCTTCGCGGAGAAGTGCTTTACCTATAAGGGACTTGGCTTTGACCAGGTATGCTTCTATATGTCATATAATGCGTCGCTGCTCAGCCAGTCGATGTCTCCCGTTCACAACACCCGCACCGACGAATACGGCGGAAGCCCGGCAAAGCGCGCGAACTTTGCGCGCAAGGTGTTCAGCCGCGTCCGTGAAAAGTGCGGCAGCGACCTCATCATCGAGATACAGGTCAGCGGCGAGGAGGACAATCCCGGCGGATACACTGTTGAAGACTTTGTAGAGTATGTAAAGGCTGTTGACGACCTGGTCGATCTCGTTCAGGTCCGCGCCAAGAACGGCGACCTTGCGCATCCTCTCGGAATAAATTCCGTCAAGGAAGCTCCGATAACGCTTGCCTATGCCGAGGCGTTGAAAAAGTCCGGGGCAAATGTCGTCGTTGCTCCCGTCGGCGGCTATCAGGATCCCGACCTCAACGAAAAGTTCCTTGCCGAGGGCAAGTGCGACTTTATCTATATGGCCCGCGCGTTCATCTGCGACTTTGAGTATGTCAAGAAGATAGAGGAAGGCCGCAAAGAGGACATCGTTCCCTGCATCCGCTGCAACAGCTGCCACACCCGTCCGAATCATCCGGACGCCGGCTGCTATGTCAATCCCGAAATGGTCCTCGGCCTTGACCACAACTTCGTCGTCGAACCGGCTGACCGCGTCAAGAAGGTCGCGGTGATCGGCGGCGGCCCGGCCGGTATGGAGGCTGCGCTTGTTGCCGCGAAACGCGGACACAAGGTCACGCTTTACGAGCGCACCGATAAGCTCGGCGGACAGCTCAGCCACGCCGACTGGTCCCCGTTCAAGTGGCCCCTGCGCGAGTTCAAGGACTACATGGCTTATCAGGTAGGGAAAGCCCCCATAGACGTCCGCATGGGCGTTGAGGCGACTCCGGAGCTGCTTGCAGGCGAAGATTATGACGCCGTCATCCTGGCAACCGGAGCGGAGCATGTTCTGCCGAACATTCCGGGCGTCGACGGACCGAAGGTCTGGATGCCGCTGGATGTTTATGGACGCGAGGCAGAACTCGGCAGGAATGTCGTTGTTATCGGCGGCGCGGAGACCGGCATGGAGACCGCGCTGTATCTGGCGTGGATGGGACACGAGGTCACAGACCTTACCAGACAGAGAATGCTTGCCCACGATGCACAGCCCGTTCACTTCCGCGAGAACTTTGTCGCGGATTGGGAGAGCCGCGAGAACTTCCATTACTTCACCGAGGTCACCACGACCGAGATCGGCGAGGGTTACGTCAAGTTCGTCGATAAGGACGGAAACGAGCATACTCTTGAGTGCGACGACGTTGTTGCCTGCGGCGGCCTGACCCCGCGCAGCGAGCTTGCGCTCGATTTTGCGGCTGTGACCGATACCTTCCGCATCATCGGCGACGCCCGCAGCCCGAAGAATGTGCGCACCGCCATGAAGAATGCCTATACCGTGGCCAGTATGCTGTAATAGCTGACAGAGGATCAAAAAATGACCTGCCGTTAATTCGGCAGGTCATTTTTGTATTCCGGCGACGCGGAAAAGTATTGATGTCTGTTCAGCGTGGGCGCGTTATACATCTGCCGCGCTTTCGGCAGGCGCCTGTTTTTTCCCTGTTCCGGCCTTCTGCACAAGACCTATGAGCTGGCCCGAAAGAATGACCGTAAGCAGCGAGAAAAACATTCTTTTCAACGGGATATAGGTCAGAGAGAGCGCAAGAACGATGAGATCGCTTGCAAGATATATCCACTGGATATCCAGATGAGTCAGGTGCGAGAGACTCATCGCAAGAGCGTCGTCTCCGCCCGGCGCACCGCCGGCACGCACGCACAGTCCAACGCCGACTCCAACGAACACGGCACCGGCAAGCGACGCGCACAGGGGGTGCTCCGTTATCCATGGCCATATCGGAGCGAAGCGCTCAAACACGGCATAGAAGGCGGAATAGCTCCCGCCGGCGACTATTGAATATGCAATAAATTCCTTTCCAAGCAGGCGGAAGCCGAGAAGATAGCATAAGCCGTTCAGAATAAGGCTGGAAACAGCGGGGGATATGCCGAACCACTGGTTCAGCAGCAGCGTCAGACCGAGCACTCCGCCCTCGGTAACGCCGGAGAACTCGTGAATGTTGCAGAGACCAAAGGCAAGGATCGCGCTGCCCAAAAGAGCCATGGCGCAGCGGCGCGGTTTAAGAAAACTGAACAATTTGGATATTACCCTCATTTCGCCCTGATATTACCGCAATTCTATCATATTAATGTCTTTCTGTCAAAGACAGAGCTATTTACTTTTTTATATATACGTAGTATAATATATAAATATAGGTTATAGTTCCGGGTTTGGGGGTAAGTCGAATGGATTTTAACCAGCTTACATATTTCAGAGCCGTAGCAAAGTATGAAAACATAACAAAAGCGGCAAAGGAACTGCATATAACACAGCCGAACCTCAGCACATCCATAGCAAAGCTGGAGGACGAACTCGGAGTGCGCCTTTTTGACAGGATAAAAGGGCGCGTGATACTCAATGTAAAAGGGCGGCGGTTCCTAGAGTATGTCGAGCGCGCGTTCAACGAACTGAGCAACGGAGTCATGGTGGCCAGCGAGGACGAATCCGAGCCGCACGCGGTCGTGCGGATATCGTCCGCCGTGGGACGCATAATGAACGATATTGCGCTCGAGTGCTTCACCCACTGGCCGAAGCTGAAAATGTCCACGCTGTATGAGGATAACAATACATGCGTACAGAAGCTGCTTTCCGGCGAAACGGACATCGCGCTGCTGACGATATCGCCGGAGAAAATCGACAGGTTCGAGGCCGTTAATGTTCTCAACGAGGATATCAACTTTCTTGTCATGAAGGGTCATCCGCTCGCGGGGCGCGGCACGGTCAGCCTTGCGGAGCTTGCGCAGGAGAACCTTATCTGCGACAACACGATGTACGACAACAACCTGATATACGATATGTTCCGCATCAACGGGTATGAGCCGTCTATCTGCTATCTGACGAACGAGCACCGCGAGATACTGGACGTCATGAAGCTCACCGGCGCAGTCAGCGTGTGTCCCGGACACATCATACCCAGCGGCAGCACCAGAATGCTCGCGGAGAACGACAATGTCAGCATTCTGAAGCTCGCGCCTCAAAGCCTGACCAGAAGCATATGGCTGACCCGGTGCAAGGAC
>CAKSXP010000181.1 GCA_934515035.1 uncultured Oscillospiraceae bacterium | reverse complement strand
GTGACGGCAACTGGATCACAGCCAACAAGCTGATGGGCTTCATAAGCTCTAATCCCAGCATGAAAAAAGAGCATTGCGCCAACGAAGAAAACGGTGGGCATCATCCTCGCCCGTGTAGTGCAGATCATATCGGTCCGATATCACTTGGCTTCTGTCATAGACCAGAGTTTCAGTTTCTTTGTAAGCCGTGTAACAGTGCAAAGAATAACAGGATGTATTATACGGATGTTCTCCATCTGATTGAGGTTGAAAAAGGCGGAGAAACTGTTGCAACCTGGTACGCAGACCCAATTTGGCAAAAGTGCAAAGGTAAGGTAACTGACAAGGAATCCGCCCTAAGACTCAGCCGTGTAATGCGCGATAATCGCAATGTTGCGATGATGCTTTTGGCTGATTTTATCGACAGAAATGAATTCCTTTTTCTCTTTACACTCCTCAATTTGGAGTATGCCGACTATGACTATGACATCATTCCTGGAACGACAAAAATCAGTCACCAGATTGTAACTGTGGATTTTTCGCAGAAAGCAAGCACTTTGAGATATGTCCATATTCAGAAAACAAGAAAAATACGAGTCGCTTTTTCTTCGCTTTCCGAGTATGCAAAGAAGGAAAACCGCAATGGTTACACATACACTAATGCAAAGATTGAGGCTCTGAAAAAGCAGGCGTTCATCATTCTGTCTAATATCAACAGCAACATGAAAAAGCTGAATGCCTCTCTTATTGCAGCACTTTCCGACGAAGATCACGTTGATGTGGCGATTGAGGCGTTTCTTTCTGTTGTAGATTATACCGCGCTTAAGCGCACACAAGAATTTGTTGATGTAAAGGAATTGCTCAAACAGATTATGGAATTAGTCGCTCAAGAACTATCCTCCAACTGGGATGATCCTCGTTATTCAAGAGAAACCGGTGACGAATAAAAAATAAGCCGACCATCTGTTCATCCGCAGATGGTCGGCTTATTTTATCAGCGATAGCTGTCAAGGTATTCGCCCGCAGTTATTTCTCCGCGCATGAGTTTTTGATAAAGATTTGCAGCAGGAAAACGATAATTATATCGGCTTCCGTCTTCTCCTGGTTGAAGCATGGGCAAGTCGCCGATTGCATCCTTGACACCTATGACAGGCGGGAGAAACGATAATTGTTCGCCTTTGGGAACGCACGATATTTCCCTCATACTAAAGCCTTGAACAAGGTCGGCATCTCCGCCAATGATTATTACACGATCTCTCCGCTGCGGAACTCCGAAGTTAGCTGCACTGATTTGGTTTACTTTGATTTCTTCAACACATTCTTGCAGTTCAGTCTTTATCATATCAAAGAATTGTCCATTGTCCAAACTGAGAATTCCTCGAACATTCTCAAACACGAAGCCATCCGGTTTGATTGACTTGACTATGTTGGCATAGGACTTAAATAACCAGTTTCGCATATCTTCGACACCCCGCCGTGTATTTGCGGTTGAGAACCCTTGGCAAGGCGGGCCGCCAAGAACGAAGAGAGGGAGGTTCGGCCTTGCTTTTCTTGCAGCCTCTGCCGCACTCACAATCGCATCATGCACCTCGTGACTATTGATATCACCAACAATTGCTTCTCCGTCAAGATTTCGCTTGTGTGTTTCTACTGCGTAGCTATTGATATCATTCCCAATTATCAGAGTCCAGCCAGCCCAGATAAAGCCCAGCGCAAGTCCTCCTGCACCGCAGAAAAGATCGACAAACTGTCCCTTAAAAGGAATGCTCGTGGCAATCTGATAGGCAAGCAGTGGTGGTACGGCGTTTCCAATTTGATTATTTACCGCACCAAGTGAGCCGATAAACTCAAAGGAATCAGGAAAACTCTGAAAACGTGCCGCCTCTCTTTGTGAAATTGTCCTGTCCTGGTCGTAATGCATGTGGCATCCATTACCGGGGCGATTAAAATAGGTGTTGATTGTGTACGCGGGCATATCAGGAGAAAGCCTGCCATAATATGTGGATCGGCTTCCCTTTCCCGCCTTGTAGCTCTCTCGAATTTGTGCAAGTCTTTGTGACGGCACACTCTCCGGGATGTTCTTCCAATTTCCTCCCGGCGGCACACACTTTATTACTTGCATATCTAATTTGCTCAGCGAAGATGCATAGTGATTGAAAATCACGGTATTCCTTTCTTCCTTTCGGCTTTTTTCTTTATACTGCCGAACTATTTTTGCCCGTTTTTCCTCGCTCAGGCCAAACGAATCTACGATAGTTTTATATTCGTCAACCGAAAGGTTGTATAGAAGTGCGACTGCCAACTCAATAGCATCTTCAACATCTTGACCAGCTAATTGCTTGTCCACTAATTCGATAATGTCCATATCAACACATATCCGAGGAACACGAATTCGCTTTATTACTCCTGCGGACACATGATTGGATACCAACATGCCTTTCGCTTGATATTCAAATATCATCGAGTTCATAATTGCAAGCAGCATTTTGAGACTTAAAAGTGCGGTATCCTCTCCATATACCACACCGAGAGAATTTCCGCAAATGAATCCGGGTGGCAACAATGTGGCTTTGATTCTCCGTACTTGGGAGTCACGTGACACATCGCGCCACACGACCTTGCTCATAAATGAGCTTGGTGGGGGAATCATCATGTCCTCATTTAAGAACAGATGATCGCTCATAAAAGAATACCTGCCCACCATATAGCCTTTTGCAAATTCAATTTTACCAGTAGGCAGCAGTTTTCCTTTTACTCTTGTTTCGTCCAATTCGCGCGTGAATTTCAATCCGGTTGCATCGCAGAATTCATCGGTCGAGGGCAACTGTTCAAGATATGTCATTATGGGTATAGCTTCCATTCCAATTTTTAGCGGAATGCAAAAACCGGCTCGTTTGATATATTCGAAAGCTGCTTTTTCTATCTTCTCTTCTTTGTATGTGTCTTTATCGCTATAAATTCTAATATTGGGGCTCTGATCGGTTTCTCCCCCTTTAACCACCATGGTAATGCTTGAAATATCCGCACTGCCATAGAGCTTTAGTTCCGCAGGATAGTAAGAGACATTTATGACCTTGTAGTTTTCAAAAATCCAACTCCTTAGCCTGCTTGAAACCTGATCATTAAGCAAAGAGGCTGGAGAGACAATGCCACAGAAGCCACTCGGCTTAATCAATCTAAGTGCCGCCTCAATACCACAACGTGCGAGGTTTGTTCCCCATTTGCCAAATTTTGAAGAAGGTTGCGAAGTCACAAACGCTTCCTTCATGTACGAATCATATTGCTCTATTGCATTACGGTATACAGTCATAGCCTCTTCATCATTGCTTTTGCTAAAGAATTTCTGAGGCTTCAAAAGACTCCACGGAGGATTTGTTACACAGATGTCGTATTTGCCGCGAACAGTATAGTATTCTACAAAAGCATCAGCCTGACGGACGTCAAGTTCGCATTTTAATCCGGCAGATTCGCAAAACTTTTTTATCGCATGTCTAGCTGTATTCACAGCGTTTGTATCTACGTCCCAAGCCGAGATATACAAATGATTAGACGATAAGTTCTCAGACTTTCGTAATTCTGAAAGCAAAGAAATGATCAGCCTTCCATCTCCGCAAAATGGATCTATAATGCGTACTTCCGAAGAAAACGTATCATACACATAACATTGACTCAGCACCTGCATCATGCCTGTAGCTATATCAAAATCAGTATAAAACTTCCCGAGAATTTTTTCGTTCTCTATATCTGACTGCGTAAATTTATCGATGAATTGATAGTAGTCTGTACTTATTTCATATGGAGTTTTTATTGACATTTCGCAACTCCTCTCAAGCATAGCAATCCCGTCAATCGCTTTGTATCAGATGCATCACAGCAAAAACGAGTTCAGTTTTTTGTGCGGTGTCGGATTTTTACTGTCCATGTTGCGCGACCACGTTTTGACCGTCTGAGCCTCCAAAAACTGCACCAGCGGTGCCAAGTCCTCCTGCTCATCGTAATCTTGCAGCGCGTCATAATAGGCGCGGCGATCCTCCTCATAGACGATGGTGGGCGGATAGTCGTTGATCATCAGCCAGTAGTTCAGCAGCGTCCGCCCCACACGCCCGTTCCCGTCCGCAAAGGGATGGATATTCTC
>CAKSXP010000180.1 GCA_934515035.1 uncultured Oscillospiraceae bacterium | reverse complement strand
TCCGACATCCTCGGAACGGACGGTGACGAGGTCGGGCGCGGGCTTGAGGAAAATGTCGAGCGCCAGCTCCTGAAAGACGCCATGGACCGTCTACCGGAGCGCGACAGGCTGATAATCGACATGCGCTTCGGGCTGGACGGATACAGTGAGTATACCCAAAAGGAGGTCGCAGACATGCTCGGCATCTCGCAAAGCTATATCAGCCGTCTGGAAAAACGGATAATCCTCCGCCTGCGTCACGAGCTTGCCAGGCATTTCTGAGTCTTTCCCGGCCATGCGCGTCGGCGCATGGATCTCAGCGCCGCAAGGGCCGGGCGAGCCCGCCGCGGAATAATTGAGCCCCCGTGAGGAGATACTAGCGTATATCTTCTCAAGGGGGCAATTCTTTTGCAAAGCAAAGTCGAGATATGCGGCGTCAACACCGCAAAGCTTCCGCTGCTGAAGCACGACGAAACGACCTCGCTGCTTATAAAGGCCAAGGCCGGCGACATGCAGGCCCGCGAAAAGCTCATAAGCGGGAACCTGCGACTGGTCCTCTCCGTAATACAGAAATTCACCGCGCGCGGCGAAAACGCCGACGACCTGTTTCAGGTAGGCTGTGTCGGACTTATCAAGGCGATCGACAATTTTGACACCTCTCACGACGTGCGCTTCTCGACCTATGGCGTTCCGATGATCTCGGGCGAAATACGGCGTTATCTGCGCGACAACAGCGCGATACGCGTATCCCGCTCCGTGCGCGACACGGCATACCGCGTGCTTCAGGCCAAGGAAAAGCTCACGAACGACAGCCAGCGCGAGCCGACGGTAGATGAGATAGCAAGGGAGCTCGGGTTAAGAAAGCGGGAGGTAGTTTTCGCCCTGGACGCCATTGCAGACCCCGTCTCCCTCTATGAACCCGTATACACCGAGGGCGGAGACAGCGTCTGCGTCATGGACCAGATAGGCGATGCGAAGAACACGCCTGACAGCTGGCTTGAGCATCTGGCCCTGAACGAGGCTGTGTCGCGCCTGTCGGACCGCGAAAAGCGTATTCTCGCCCTTCGGTACTATGACGGCCGGACCCAGATGGAGGTCGCCCAGGAGATCGGCATTTCGCAGGCACAGGTATCCCGCCTTGAGAAAAATGCCGTCAACCAGATCAAAAAGGATATCTTTATCTCATGAACATCAGAAACGCGGAGGGGAAAACCCTCCGCGTTTCTGATGTTCAGTCTCCGATAAATCCGATGCGGATCGAACCTGTCGCAGTGCCGGCGTCTATACGTTTCTCACCGTTTGCGCGGTCCGCGCCCTCGACCTCGGTGCCGCCCGTCGCTGCACTCGCCGAAACGCTATACTCCTCCGGTATGCCGCGCATATTGACGCTTATATCACCCGTCGTCGAAGTTATGACCGTGCTTCCGGAACTCACGCCATAGCCGTTTACCGATCCAGTCGTACATTCGACCGTTATCGAAGCGGCTTCAACGCAGCGCATGGCGATGTCCCCCGTTGTGCTGCACACCGTCGTACCGCCTTCGGAAAACACGTTTTCCAGCCCGGCTTCACCCGTCGTGCATCCGACGCTTATATCCCCTCCGGCGGTGATATTCCGGAGTTCGACGGTGCCCGTTGTGATCTGCGTCTCCACCGAGGCCGCCGACACGCCGTAAAGCTCCATATACCCGGTCGTGCTCCTTGCGCTGAGCGCGCCGTCAAGCTCAAGATCCCTAAGCTCCATATCCCCCGCCGTCGTTTCGATATACACATCCCCGTCATATCCCGCCGGGATGCCGATCTCGACGCTGATCTCATCGCTGTGAGCGCCGCTGAAGTCAACGGTTATGTATTCATACCACTTTCTGCTCTTGAGCGCAACATAGTCAAGAGACAGCTCACCGTTTTCGTTCCGGAGCTCATAGCTGCCGTACTGACTGGTGTAATATGTCACATTTATTTCATCCGAGCCGGAGCTGCATACTCTGATGCTGTCCACCTCCGCATTGACGCGAATGCGTTCTATCCCCTCGGACGGGACCGTCTCAAGGTGCCATTCCCGCGTAACGTCCTCCGGAGTCGAGAGCCTGTATATATCAAAATCCACGGCCCCGAAAGCGCAGGCACATATAACAGCGCCGGTAATAATGAGCGCACATGCCGTCAGCAGAACTGCTTTTATACTCTTTTTCATTTTTTCCTCCTGAACCTGGCAATACATGCCTTCCACATTTTTGCGCACAGGCGTCCGGTTTCAACGGCCAGCTTTTTCGTCAGCAGCCAGACCGGATATGAGCACAGTACGCACAGGCCCGCGCAGACAAGGCCCGCGCCGAAGCCGAAAAACGCGAGCGACATGTTTTGTCCGGCAAGCAGCGCAAGGCCCACAACTCCCGCAATACCTCCCGCGGCGAGCGCCGCAACAGCGGCAAACAGCGAGATGATAACGCTCCACACAACGATATACATCGCCAGTATCACGGCGGCCGCGGCGATAAGCAGCACCAGCCATAGCGGCGAGCCTATTATTATCAGCGCCGTGCTCAGCGGACGCCCCTTCGGTTTGATATCTCCCGATTCCTGCGCCTCCGCGATCACACGGGCGGCTATCGACTCGACGCTCCCGAGCTTTTCCACCGCCTTTTCCTCGTCCATGCCGTCCTCCACCGCGTCGGAGATCATCTCGTCATAAAACGCAAGCGTTCTCTGACGCTCCGCGATCCTGACTCCGCGGAGCTGCCGCGAAAGTTCTTTCAAAAATTCATCCTTTTTCATTATCCGCACCTCCCTCGATAAAGCTGTATATGCGCAGGATCTGCTGCCATTGCCCGATAAATTCATCCAGCTTTTCGCGCCCCGCGGGCGTGATGCTGTAATACTTGCGCAGCCGGCCGTTATGCTCCGCCGACCGGACCGTAACGAATCCGCCCGCCTCCAGCCGCTTCAATATCGGGTACAGCGTTGACTCCGATATCTCGATATACGGCGAAACATCCCGTATCAGCTTATAGCCGTAAGTTTCCTCGGAGCGCATCGCAGCAAGAACACATATCTCAAGAAGGCCTCTTTTCAGCTGTGGATCCATCGATATACCCCCTTTCGCGTTATACTATACATCGCATAGTATAACGTGTCAAGTGGTATTTTGAAAATCACGGCCGGGAATAATCCTTTCCCCGCATACATACCCTCCGTATAAGAGGTGATGATATGCGCGTGGCAGATCTGCATTATAAGGAAGTGATCAACATAAGCAACGGGCACAGGCTCGGCTTTGTGTCGGATATAGATATGGACCAGAAAACCGGACAGGTGCTGGCTCTGATCGTGCCGGGACCATACCGCGTCCTCGGGCTTTTCGGCCGCGAGGCGGACTATATCCTTCCCTGGGAGAGCATAATCAGGATAGGTGACGACATCATCCTGATCGACGACTCGGCGGAGATACAGCGGCCGCGGCGGGAAAAACGTCCGGCCGGCGGAAAAGTCTGATTTCTCCGTGAATTTCACCGAAAAAACGCAAAAACATCTTGCAAACGATTTCTTTGCCTGCTATAATATCAGGGCATTACGCACGGAGAGCCGATTTCGGCGTTTGTGGCGACCAGCTTGCGCCGGAAAGCGAAGCCTCCGGAGGTAAAAACAAATACAGGAGGAAAACAACAACCATGGCAGTAGTATCAATGAAGCAGCTTCTCGAAGCAGGCGTCCACTTCGGACACCAGACCCGCAGATGGAACCCCAAGATGGCCGAGTATATCTATATGGAGCGCAACGGCATCTATATCATCGACCTTCAGAAGACCGTCAAGAAGCTCGAAGAGGCCTATAACTTCGTTCGCGGCCTGGCCGAGAACGGCCAGAGCATCCTGTTCGTCGGCACCAAGAAGCAGGCTCAGGACGCCGTTAAGGAAGAGGCCGAGCGCGTCGGCCAGTACTATGTCAACGCCCGTTGGCTCGGCGGCATGCTCACCAACTTCAAGACCATGCGCACCCGTATCGACCGTCTCGCCCAGCTCAAGAAGATGCAGGAGGACGGCACCTTTGATATGCTCCCCAAGAAGGAAGTCATAAAGCTTCTCGGCGAGATGGCAAAGCTCGAGAAATATCTCGGCGGCGTCAAGGAAATGAAGAAGCTCCCCGGCGCTCTGTTCGTCATCGACCCGCGCAAGGAGCACAAC
>CAKSXP010000179.1 GCA_934515035.1 uncultured Oscillospiraceae bacterium | reverse complement strand
TAGCATCTATGAACATTTTGTAAACTGTTAACCTACCACTTGACAAGTATAAGCTCTACGTGCTATATTGTTAGCTGTAAGGCTAACGCCTATGCTTAATATTCACCGTCATGTCAAAAGTCCTGTGTTTTTTGTGATCATAAGAGTTTTTTGAATATGTGATTGAGTTTATAGCAGGCAATTAAAGAAAAGGTGAACCGACTTATGAATAGACTTGAAAGTTATGCAAATTTTGGAGAACTACTTGCAGCGTTGAGGGAGGAACACGACTTTACACTCAGAGAGCTGGCTCGTCAATTGGGAGTATCAGCACCATTTTTAAGCGATGTTGAGAAAAATCGTTCCGCACCTCTGACAAAAGACCGACTGGACAAGGTCGCAGAAATACTACATCTGAACACAGACGAAAAAACCGCTATGTTTGACTTGGTGGGTCGTCAGCGCAATACCGTTGCCCCTGACCTGCCTGACTATATTATGGGACGTGATTATGTGGCGGCTGCCCTCCGCACTGCCCGTGACCTTAACGCCGGAGAAGCAGAGTGGTTAAAGTTTGTTGAGGATTTGAAAAAACGGGAGGGCTAAATACGCCTATGTTTAAACCTCGATTCGCAACAAGCCACACACTCGTACCCATTTTGAGTAAGGACGCCATTAACGACATTGGTGAAAGGTTGGTTGAGGATTTCTGTCCTCAAGCTATGACCACTCCGACTGAAATTGATGTTGATCGCTTTATCACCCGGTATTTAGGCTTGGAGCAAGACTTCCAATACCTGTCACATTGTGGCGTCTTTCTCGGAATGACCGTTTTCAACGATACCGACCGCGTCCCCGTATTTAATCCGGATCGCTGGGAGGCAAAGTACATTCCCGTCAAAGCGGGAACAGTGATTATTGACAATATCCTCTTAGAGGAAAATCAGGAGCATCGATATCGTTTCACTTGTGGTCATGAAGCTGCGCATAGTATCCTTCATGCAGAATACTTCAAAGCGCAGGCTAAGAAAGCGCAGCTCAGTGGCAACGGAGTTCAGATGGTGCAGTGCCGCCGCAGCACGGCTCAGTACGGAAAGGGGTGTCGAGCAAAAACTGATTCTGATTGGCTTGAATGGCAGGCAAACCAGTTGGCATCAGCAATTCTGATGCCGAAGAGCATGGTAATTGCGAAAGTAAGAGAGGCCAAGCGCATTTACCGGAACAATGTGAATGCCCCTATGCAGGCAGTAGCCGAGACATTTAATGTCTCCAATGATGCAGCCTTTTATCGGCTGCAAGATTTGGGACTGCTACCAAGGTAATAGTGTTTCCCGATGCTAAGCCAGCGGGTTTTCCCGCTGACTTTTTTTACCTCGAATGTTAGGTGTTAAGCTAACACCTGATAAAAACGATGGCATGACAGAACTGCACCGACTCTCACGATTTCAGGAGATGTCCAGCATTATACAAGGGGCGGTTTATGATAAATTCGAAGCATAGAGATAGGCCTGCAAAAACACGACTTTTTATTCGCTTGAACTACCCATTTTCTTCGTGTAAAATCAAGGCACAGAGCGAGGTGATACCATGAAATTGACTGAAGAACAAATCAGCATCATCTGCCATTACACCGACGGATACCGCATTGATCGGCAAAAGCTGATTTCCTATCTTGAGAAGCACCGAATCATTAAGGGTGAGGTTTTCGGATACTGCACAAAGGTCAGTAAAAAAGGGCTTGGTGCCCGCGGCTACTGTATGTATTTAGAAGAAGCCCCCATGTATACCCCGGTCGACCGCGAAACATTCATTCGCCGGATTCCGTTCTACTTTTATCAAATGCCGATGGGAGGAGACCGCCGGAGCGGGCTTTCGCTTATCATTCCCCTCCCAGATAAGGACAGTGCTATCGGCGAAGACTACGATGCCTTTTATGCCGATCTTGAATGGATGCTGTACGATCTTGGTATTCCCGTAGAGACAATTTGCTCCTACGCAAGGGAGCAGGTCGCCCCCGCACCAAGACCGAAAGATGAAGCAGCCAAAGGAATGTTCCCTATTAAGTTTTCACATTCGGTATTTCAAACGGGTGGTCTGAACGGAAGAGAACTTTTCCGCTCCTGGCGTCAGTATCTACATCTCTGCGTTGAGAATGGTTTGAAGGATTTTGCACCCGCAAGGTTTATTACCGCCTATAACGAAGCACTTGTAAAAGCCGGGGAAAAGCCGATCATCTATTACCCCGTGAAGGACTATGGGTCTGCGTACATCAAGGATGAGAACGCTATCGTATGTAACGGACATTTTCCATGTGATGGAAGCGGAGCCCCAATTTTTGAATGGACCTCGATACTGGTAAAACACCCAGCGGCCATTTCATATAGCGGCGAAAAATCCAGATGCGGAGAACTCCGTATTACGCTTGGCCCGAAGACCATTGTTTATGTTCTTGATGATGAACCAGAAGATGGCACAGAACCGGAATGGCAGCAACTTTATGCAGGTCCCCAAACGATGGAGTTCGACAACGAAGCTCTGAGGGATTTCCGAAAAGCGAAGAAAATGACGCAGAGTAATGTGGCTGATGCTATCGGAACATCTGTTCGGACCTATCAGAAATGGGAGAGCGGTGAAACCACCCCAGATGGCCACTATCTGCTCCGACTGATGAATTGGCTCGATATTGACAGTGTTCAGAGCCTTGTAAAATACATTGACCCACCCGATAGCGAAGGAGGCTGACCAACATGAAAAAAAGTCGATTAATCTATTCCCCTATTGAACATATCCCAATTGGGGAACCAGTCATCCTCCCAAGCGGAGGACACGGCATTCGTCTCAAATGGCGTAGAGGGAGTAGGGATGTGACAGAGACGGTCACATTGGACAAATTGCACGAGCTGGTCGTGCAGGAAAAAAGCAAAACCAGTGAGCAGAACTCCCCGTAACGGAGGAATTCGCTCCTGCCAATTAAACCGCTCAAATACATGAGCCTGAACCGAATGCGAGTTTGGCCGGTACGAGCATCTTGTGGAAAACATATCCGCAGGTGTTTGTACCGGCCTTTTTATTTGTAGAGGGAGAATGCCGATGAAACAGGTCAAAGACTTAAACAAGAAGCGCGTCTGCGACATCAGCGATGACCGTAAAACGGTATTCATCCGCCGCGGCGACTGTGTGACAGAGGTTCGTGCCGAAAAAGACGGTACGCTCTCGGTCGAAAGCAGGAAAGATCCACAAGTATCATAATTCTATAATTCAACATTTTTGATCCGCCAGAACGCAAGACGGCAGTGCGGGATCTGAGTTCTCATTTATGGGAGAACCAGGTCTCACCCTGCCGCCTTTTCTGTTTCTAGCGGATTTAGCGGCTCTGGACGGATTCATCGAATCTGAAAGGAGCCACGCATGAAGATTAAATACACATTTTTGGATGGAACTATGACGGAGGTCGAGGTTTCTGACGAAATCGGTGCCGTCATCATCGACAGCCGCAAGGCGGAACACGCGCAGGATGAGCGCCATCGCTACCATTGCTACTCCTACGACGCCATCGACTACGAGGGAGAGGAATACGGCGCTTGCGACGAATATGCCGTAGAGGATGATTCGTCAGAACGGGCTGCTCGTATCCGCAAAGCCTTCTCACACCTGACCGCCACACAGCAGCGCCGGCTCCGGCTGTACGCAAACGGCAAGACCCTGCGGGAGATTGCAGCCATTGAAGAAGCCAGTTTTCAGTCTGTTTCCGAGTCCATTGAGGCAGGCAGAAAAAAGTTTTTGAAATTTTTCCACCAGACACCCTGACAAATCCCCGATTTTTCTGGGTACTCCGGAAGGCAGCAAAATACAAGCCCTCCGGAAAGGATGGTAACCCCGTATGAGACACAACTTGAATATCCGTGTTTCAGACAAGCCCAGAAACGGCGGTGTTGTCGCTTGCAGAACGGTCAGTATCCGCGAAAAGCTCTTCACTCTGCTCCTGGGTCCCAAGCAGCAGGTCATGGTCGTGGTTCCCGGCAACTCGGTCGAGTCCATCGCCATCACCGAAGTTTCGTTGGGAGGTGACGCACATGAGTAAGGTCAAGCTCCTGCTCGATGTGATTGAGGATCTTCGCTCCCTGGCGGACAGCGTTCAGGCTGTGGCAGATGCCATGCTGCAGAATGAGCCGACTGTCGATGC
>CAKSXP010000178.1 GCA_934515035.1 uncultured Oscillospiraceae bacterium | reverse complement strand
GGAAGATATGCCGTCAGGCTTAAAGCGAGCGCGCCGTCGCTGCACATGATAATGACCAACGTTGAAACGGAGGTTTCTCCGGCGCTTGGCGGAGAACAGGCGTCGGAAGAGATAATGAGCTTCCTGCTACAGGGCTACAACGGCGATGTCAGCAAGCTGTGGGATTCCAATATATTCGGAAAATCACTCTACGACATCGCGTCCGAGAGCCTGTCAAAAAAGCTTACGGATATGTCTGACGCCACTCAGGTCAAACTGCGCGAGGCGGTCGAAAAGATCATTAATGACGGCAGCAAGAGGCTCATATGCATAATTTTTTGAAAAACAGGGAACAGACGGCGGAGCTCCGCCGTCTGTTTATTGTGACCAATTTTGAAAATCTGTTTTTATGGAAATTCAAATAATATCAGAAAAAACATATCCCGGTTGCATTAAAGGGCATTTTGGCTTATGATATGAATATAATCGTTCAAATGAGGTGCGATACATGAAACGGCTTTCCAAAGTGGCTTCCGCTGTCAGGGAGTCGTCCACTATCGCGGTGGACAGTCTGGCAAAGCAGATGAAGGCTGACGGCCTCGACGTTATCGCGTTTGGTACCGGTGAACCGGATTTTGATACGCCGGACAATATAAAGGATGCCGCCATAAAGGCGATCAACGGCGGCCTGACAAAATATACTCCGGCTGCCGGGATCCCACAGCTCAGACAGGCGGCTGCGGATCGGCTGAGAATGGACTTCGGACTCGATTACAGCTCCGAACAGATCGTTGTTGCGAGCGGTGCAAAACACAGCGTTTATGTGGCGCTGTGCGTCCTGCTCAATCCCGGCGACGAGGTGATCATTCCGGCACCGTTCTGGGTCAGTTATTACCAAATGGTAAGAATGGCCGGAGGCGTTCCGAAAATCGTATATACGGAAAAAGAACAGGACTATAAGCTCACGGCGGAACAGCTCCGTTCCGCGATCACAGATAAAACCAAGGTTTTTCTCATAAACAATCCCGTCAATCCGACAGGCATGGTATATGACCGTGAACGGCTCACCGCTCTGGCGGAAGTTTGCCGCGAAGCGGATCTGTACGTCATATCGGATGAGATATACTCAAGCCTTGTTTATGATAACAGGGAATTTGTCAGCTTCCCCACGATAAGCGAGGATGCGAGGGAACGCACCATACTTATAAACGGCGTTTCCAAATCATATTCAATGACGGGATGGAGAATAGGCTACTCCGCGTCAAACCGCCGGATAGCGGAGGTCATGACCAACTATCTCAGCCACAGCACCGGAGCGCCGGGCACAATGAATCAATGGGCCGCGGTCGAGGCGCTTGTCGGACATCAGGACGGCATTAATGCGATGCGCACGGTTTTTGAGGTCAGGCGCAATTATATCGTTGACAGGATAAACAGTATAAAGGACGTCAGCTGCCGGCAGCCGGAGGGCGCGTTCTATGTCATGATGAATATCGAAAAACAGATAGGGCGCACGCTCGGCGGAAGGGTCATAACAAACGATGCGGACTTTGCCGCTGCGCTTCTCGAAAAGGAGCTCGTTGCCGTTGTGCCCTGCCTGGGCTTCGGCGTTCCGAATTATGTCCGGTTTACATACGCAACATCAATGGAGAACATCCGGGAAGGGCTTGACAGGCTGGAAAGATTCCTCGGCGATTGAGCCGGAAGCCCGAATACCAACTTACATACGATACGATAGGAGAATTGCCGTGAACAACGATACCTATGCAAATCCGCTTGTTACCAGATACGCCGGAGAGGAAATGCTTTATATATTTTCCTCTGACAAAAAGTTTTCAACATGGCGCAGACTGTGGCTCGCTCTGGCAAAGGGAGAAAAGAAGCTTGGCCTGAACATAACCGATGAGCAGATCGAGGAGATGCAGGCGCATCTGGACGACATTGACTACGAGATGGCGGCACAGGAGGAGAAGCGGCTGCGCCACGATGTTATGGCGCATGTACATACCTTCGGAAAGGTCTGCCCGAAGGCAATGCCTATCATTCATCTCGGCGCGACGAGCGCTTATGTCGGCGATAACACCGATATTATCCAGATGCGTGATGCGCTTTTGCTGGTAAAGCGAGAACTTCTGGCTGTTATAAAAAAGCTTTCGGAGTTTGCGGATGAATATAAGTCCCTCCCGACTCTTGGCTTCACCCATTTCCAGCCGGCGCAGCTGACGACGGTCGGCAAGCGCGCATCGCTGTGGATCAACGATCTTCTGATGGATCTCCACGAGGTCGATTACCGTATATCCACCCTGAAGCTTCTCGGCTCCAAGGGTACCACGGGAACGCAGGCGAGCTTCATGGAGCTGTTTGACGGAGATCAGGAAAAGGTAAAAAAGCTGGATGACTATATTGCGCGGGAGATGGGCTTTGACGCCTGTGTGCCCGTATCGGGACAGACGTATTCCAGAAAAATGGACGCTTTTGTTCTTGCCACCCTTTCCGGAATCGCACAGAGCGCTTCAAAGTTCGCGACGGATATGCGCCTGCTGATGCATCTCAAGGAGCTTGAAGAGCCGTTTGAGGGGAAACAGATCGGTTCCTCCGCGATGCCATATAAGCGCAATCCGATGCGCTGCGAACGCATCTGCGCGCTGGCGAGATATGTTGTGGCAGACAGTCAGAATCCGGCGATGACCGCGATGACTCAGTGGTTTGAGCGCACGCTGGACGACTCTGCAAACAAGCGTATTTCGATACCCGAGGCGTTCCTGGCCGTAGACGGCCTTCTGCGGATATATCTGAACGTTGTGAGCGGCATAAAGGTGTATGACAAGGTTATCAACAAGCATATTCAGGCAGAGCTTCCGTTTATGGCGACCGAGAACATAATGATGCGCGCCGTTAAAAACGGCGGCGACCGCCAGGAACTGCACGAGCGTATCCGGGTCCATTCCATCGCGTCCGGAGCGGTCGTAAAGGAGCAGGGCGGAGAAAACGACCTTGTTTCAAGGATCGCGTCCGATCCCGCCTTTGGCCTCACTGAGGAGGAGATACGCGCGGAACTCAAGCCCGCGGCTTTTATCGGAAGAGCGCCGCAGCAGGTCGAGGAATTTCTGCGGGATCATGTGTATCCCGAGCTCGAAAGGAACAGGGAGCTTCTCGGTGAAATTGACGCGGATCTGAAGGTATAATATAAGAGCGACAGGCGGGGGATAACGGTCTCCCGCCTTATTTTTTCAAACGGTATAATTCGTGCTGTGCCAAACATGCCGATATACTTGTTTTTTATAACGTTTACTGATATAATAAATTATTAAAATCGAGGCGGATAACAGAATTGGATGCTTTAAAGAATATCTGGCAGGGCCTTGACTGGTCGTTTATAACAGATACGCTGCTGTCAATAATACCAGCACTGATATGCATAACGCTGCATGAGCTGAGCCACGGCTTCGTTGCCTATAAGCTCGGAGACAATACGGCAAAGGACATGGGAAGGCTTACGCTCAACCCGATAAAGCATATCGACATTTTCGGACTTCTGATGATGGTGCTGTTCAAATTCGGCTGGGCAAAACCCGTTCCGGTCAACATGAACAACTTCAAAAATCCCAAAAGGGGCATGGCGATAACGGCGCTTGCGGGGCCGCTGTCAAATCTGATAATATGCTGTGTTGTACTGTTTATATATGGCCTTGTTTATCTGCCGCTTGTCCGTATCGGGACCGAATTTGCCTACACTGTTCTTACGATGATATCAACAACGGCATATCTGAGCCTTGCGCTGGCCATTTTTAATATTATCCCCATCCCGCCTCTCGATGGGTCAAAGGTGCTTTTTTCCTTTCTCAGCGAGAACGCGTATTATAAGCTCATGCGCTATGAGCGCTACGGCATGATACTCCTGATGGTGATCGTCGCGACGGGAGTGCTCGGGACCCCTCTTGCAAATGTCACGGAGTTTATTTTTGACAAGCTGTTCGTCATAGCGCAGCTTGCGTTCAGACTTGTCAGCAGTTTTATGTGAGGTTTTTATGGAGCCTACCTTCCACCTGGAAGGAGTCATCAGGTCAAAGGAAGAGATGCAGGACTTTGAAGGGCCGCTGAACCTTATCCTGATGCTCCTGTCAAAAAATAAAATCGAGATAAGAGATATTCAAATATCGCTGATCCTTGACCAGTATCTGGAGTATAT
>CAKSXP010000177.1 GCA_934515035.1 uncultured Oscillospiraceae bacterium | reverse complement strand
GAGCTTTCTTCGGACTGGCCTTCCCCATCTTCTATTCACTGGCACTGCGTGACGCGCTGCCCGAGCGCCGCGGAGCCGCAAGCGGCACCGTTCTGGTCGCAAACGACATCGGGATCGGCATCGGTTCCGCAGTCTGGGGATATGTCCTCGGCCTTGTCGGATACAGAATCAGCATCATCCTCGTCGCAGCCGTTCTCGTGCCCGGTATAATATATGCATGGCTGCACTATGGCAGAGCAAAAAACTGAACTGACGAACAAAACGGCCATCCCGAAAATAATCGGGATGGCCGTTTCTATTTTTATCTTCAGGCTCTTGCAGCCGCCTCTCCGGCAAGCCGTCCGGTATTGACGGCAAAGCCGAATGCATGGCCGCTCATCGTCATATTATAGACGTCCGCATCTAGTCCGCCGACGTCGGTTCCTGCGATATAGAGGTTTCCGACAGGCGTACGGTCGGACTTGAGCGCCTCAAAGTCCGTATTCGTGCGAATACCGCCGTGCGTTGCGATCATGTCAACGCCCGCCTTGATAACGTAATACGGTCCGCCCTCTATGGCGATCATATCCCGGCGGGACTTGCCGAAATATTCATCATATCCGTGCAGGCAGGAGTTGTTGTATTCCTCAACAGTCGCTCTGAGCTTCCCGGCAGGCACTCCCATATACTCGGCAATGCCCTCAAGGCTGTCGGAGATGCACAGCAGTCCGGCGTCGATCTTCTTCTGAACGGTCTTTTCCATGCGTGACTCCGCTTCCGCAGGAATGGAAATACGCTCAAGCGGGCTTCTGGGCGTTACCAGCGCGCGCTCATACAGCTCTTTGTTGAAGAAAACATATACGATACCGTTCTTCTGGCGGGAGCTTGCGTTTGCAACGTTCACAAAGTTGTCCACGTCGCTTTCATTGCAGTACCGCTCGCCGTCCGCGTTGAGCCAGATATTGAATGGCTTTCCGAGCAGCAGTCCGATCTCGTTTCCGTCCACCATTTTGGGAGCGCCCATCTCCATGGCAAAGTTGCCCTCGACCTCGGCTCCCGCCTCCAGCGCCATCAATATGCCCTCGCCCTTGTAGCGCATACCGTGCATATGTATAAAGTTGTCGGGATTATACTTCGGGAAGAACTTTGCGATCAGCTCCTCATTTCCCGCGAACCCGCCGGCGCACAGGATGACCTTACCGGCCTCGACACTGACGGTCTCGCCCTGTGCGTTCTCCGCGATAACGCCGCAGGCCCTTCCCTGCTCGTCGAGCATGAGCTTTTTGGCCCTCGTGCGCAGCATATATTCAACGCCCAGCGCACTTGCGCGTTTTTCCATCGCATTCATGACCGTGGTGCCCGTCGTCACCGGAGGTGCAACGATGTGGAACACCTCAGGAGCCTGGTTCGGCGTGTGGTGGATCACCTGTTCAAAGTGAACGCCCATATTCTCAAGCCACGCGATCGTATCACCGGTCTTGTCTATTATTTTGCGGACGAGACGTGCGTCCAGCTTCCAGTGGGAATACTCCATGCAGGAATGGAAGGCTTCCTCCGTCGAAGTCTATATCAGGCTTCTGCGCTGTACCGGGCTGTCCACGCCATAGATACCCATGGGGAAAATGCCGTTGCCGCCGACCTTGGGATTTGCCTCGATGACCATAACGGATGCGCCGTTCTCCGCCGCCGCAATGGCTGCCGCCATGCCGGAAGCTCCGCCGCCGACTATCGCAATGTCATATTTCTTCATTGGTCTGTTCTCCTTCATATCCAATATTACCACCGTTTGGCATGCGCAGACACTGTTCTGACAGGCAGAAGGATGTGCTGTCAGCTGTGCCTTTTTGCCCTTGTCAAACAATGGTATGCTTTTTGCATATGATACCATGCAGTAATTGCATAGTCAATGCAATATGCCGTTCGGATTATGGACCGTACTGAAGCGATTACATCAAAGCAGGACAGAAACGTTTTCAGGCGTCTCTGCCCCGCCGGTTTTCAAAACCGCTCTGACTTCTGATATCATAACATATCATTTAAAAAGAGTAAGCGGGAGATCGTTTGATCGCGATTTCCCGCTTATTCTTCATTTTTCACTTTTCCAACGATATCGCCGACTCCGTTGAGTACCAGCCGCGGGCGGTACGGGAATTTTTTGATATCGTCTCTGCTTGTCACGCCGGAAAGCACCAGAACGGTGTCAAGGCCCGTTTCGATACCGGCGACTATGTCCGTATCCATGCGGTCGCCGATCATTACGGCGTCCTCTGAATGGACATCCAGTATGCGCAGTCCGGTCCGCATCATAAGAGGATTCGGCTTTCCGACAAAATATGCCGACTGCCCCGTTGCCATCTCGATCGGCGCTATCATCGCGCGGCACGCCGGGATTATGCCATCCTCGGTAGGTCCGGTCAGGTCGCTGTTTGTGCCGATGAGCTTTGCGCCTCTCATGACCAGCCGGACAGCCCTGACTATGTTCTCATAGTTATAGGAATTTCCCTCGCCGATAATGACATAGTCGGGGTCAACGTCGTTCATCGTTATCCCCGCATCGTGCAGCGCCATTATGAGGCCCGCGCCGCCGATCACATAGGCGCTTCCGTTCGGACACTGGCTGCTGATAAACTTTGCCGTTGCCAGCGCGCTCGTGTAAAAGTGGCTTTCGTCCACCTCCAGGCCCATTCGCGCAAGCTTCTGTTGGAGCTCCTTCGGCGAGCGCTCGGATGAGTTTGTCAGAAACAGAAAGTTCTTGTTCTCACTGTACAGCCACTCGACAAATTCCCTGACTCCGGGCAGCAGCCGGTTTCCGTGATATATGACTCCGTCCATATCGCAGATAAAGCCCTGTTTATTTCTCAATTGTTCCATATTACTCCTCCTCTCGTCCTTTTATACAATGTAATAATATCTCTGTCTGCTGCCTGCGAAAACCCCTTTCAGGTAAATTTTTTGTTAATTCCGTGTAAACAAAGGGTGGAGAAGCATCTGCGTACAGCTGCTTCTCCACCATCGGCTTTATTTCTGTTCTATCGGAAACGCGACCGTTATTGTGGTGCCGTTTCCGGGCTCGCTTTTAAGCGTTATTCTTCCGTTATGGTACTGCACGGCATGCTTGACGATGGACAGGCCAAGGCCGGTCCCGCCGGAGCTCTTTGAATGGCTTTTGTCAACGCGGTAGAACCGCTCAAACACACGCGCCTGATGCTCGGCCGGTATGCCGATCCCCGTGTCGCTGACCGTTACGACCGCTTCGTTATCCTTTTCGGAAACCGTAATGTCCACGGAGCCGCCCTCGGTATTATACTTTATGGCGTTGTCGCAGAGGTTGTAAATGATCTCCGACAGAAGAGAGGGAACGCCGTTTATGACGACGCTCTCGCCCGAAACGGTGACCTTCACCTTTGCCGCATCAGCGGCGCCTTTGAGCGCTTCGGCGGCGCCGGCTGCCGTTTCGTACAGATCGACGCTCTCGCGCTGCATCGCGCAGCCCTCGTCCAGCTGCGAAAGCCTGATTATATCATCTATGAGAGACACCAGCCGCGCAGCCTCCGTGCGTATATGTCCGATAAACCGCGGCATATCCTCCTTTTTGACAAGCCCGTTTTCGATCAGCTCCGCGCTTCCCATAATAGATTGCAGCGGCGTTTTGAGCTCGTGGGATACGTTTGCGGTGAACTCACGGCGGATGTTCTCCGCAAATGCCTGTTCGGTTATATCAAAGGCCAGAAGTACGGCTCCGGCAAACGCTCCGTCGGACTCGATCCTGCTTATATCAAACTGATACATCTTTCCGCCGCGCTCCGTTCGTATCTCGCTGTGCCCGTCGGACATCGCGCTCTGTATCGCGAGTCTCATGTCGGTGCTGCGGTCTATCGTCAGAAAATCCTCGCCGACGCAGAAGCGGTCCGTCCCGAAGAGCTTCTGTGCCGCAGGATTTATGCTGAGAATGACGCCCTTTTCATTGAGCAGAACAAGGCTTTCCTTCATGTTGCCGGTCACCTGCGCAAATTCGTCATTCTTGCGCTGGAGGATCTTCAGCTGCTGATCTATCTGGCTGTGCTGCTGGTTTATGCGCCCGAGCAGAGGCGCCAGCTCGTCATATGTGTCGTTTTCGAGCGGCTTTTCAAGATCAAGCCGGTTAAGCGGCACGACAATGCGCCTTGAAATACCGCTTGCCAATATTCCGGCCAGTATAAGCG
>CAKSXP010000176.1 GCA_934515035.1 uncultured Oscillospiraceae bacterium | reverse complement strand
GGCGCAGAGCGCAAGGACCATGACTAGCGCGAGGATGAGCGCAAGAATAGATCTGAAGCGTTTCATCTTTCATTGTCCTTTCTTTTACTGTATTTTTTATAATAACCGTGTCCCTTTACTGATTATTACCATTTCAATATACTGCGTTTGTTCTGACTTTGCAACAGCGTTTTACATAAGCACGTGCCAATTATTGATATGGAATTTTAGCAATATTGACTAACTAGCTGTCGTTATGCAAAAAGAATTGCGTTTTTATATGCCATATTAATGGTTAAAATTTTACATAACAGTCATATGGCGGAGAAAAAAGGCTGACGCTGGGATTCTCGGCGTCAGCCGGTGATAGTCATAATAAAAAGAAACGGTGTGACATGGTCACACCGTTTCCGTAAGTTTATTCTGTTGTTATCAAAGACTTAGTCGATGACATCCATCAGGCTGAGGTCGAGGCCAACGAAGGTTCCGAAGTAGTTGGCGTCGCGGATAACATCGGTCCTGTAACCGTAGGAATCGTAGCAGATGCCGCAGGGGTAGAACAGATAGTTGTCGTGGACATAGGTAGCGATCTCATCGCAGAGCTCCTGACGGCCTTCCTTGCTGTGCTTGAGCTGGTAGTACAGGTCGTTCCAGTGCTCGTCGGTGGACTGGAGGACAGGGAAGCCGCCCTCGGTATGAGTCGAGTAGAAGCCGATGTTGTCGCAGGGTTCACCGGAAGCGTCGGTCTGGTCGTTGAAAGCGGTGTCGCAGGGAGGTTCGCCGACGCCCAGCCAGCTCTGGAGGGTGGTCAGGAACTCATAGGTCTCAACGTTCATGGTGATGCCGACAGCGGCGAGGTAGCCCTGAATAGCCTCGGCGACCTTGGCCTGCTTGCCGAAGTTGACGTTGTTGAAAACAACTTCGCCTTCCTTGTATCCGGCCTCTTCGAGGATGGACTTTGCAAGCTCGGGATCATACTCGTAGCAGTCAACGAGGCCCTCGGTGTAGTAGGGGCTGTTGGGGGAAATCGCGCTCCAGGCGGGTCCGTACATGGAACCGAAGCATGCCTTGGCAACGGCTTCCCAGTCAACGGCGTGGGCGATGGCTTCGCGGACCTTGATGTCGGCCAGATACTGGTTCTGTCCACGGGAACCGTAGACGCCCAGGAACCAGAGGTTGCCGGAGGTGGTGGTCTCGACGGCGATGTTCTCGGGCTTCTCGTTCAGAGCGCGGTCATAGTCCTGAGAGTCGAGAGCGAAGGCCAGGTCGATGGTGCCCATCTCGAGGTCGATGTACATGGTGGAGATTTCGGTGTAATAGTGAAGGACATATTCCTTGACGTTGGTCTGACGGTAGTCGTAGTTCCACCAGGGGGTGTCGCGCAGGACGCAGGAGACGCTGGAGCCAGAAACGAAGGTGCCGGCGGTGTAGGGGCCGGAGGAGCAGGGATCGCTGGCCCAGAGCTCGGTATCCCAGCCGTTCTCCTCGACCCACTTCTTGCTGATAACAGAGACGGGACGGGGCATAGGACCATAGGGCTCGGTGCCGGCGGTCTTGAGGTAAAGGGTCAGGCCGTCGTCGGAGACGTAGGAGGCTTCATAGTCAAAGACGACGAAGTGCGCCTGGAAGTTGGTGTTCTGGAGGACGTGAGCCTGATAGGAGAAGAGAAGATCCTCGCCGGTCATCTCGCAGTACTTGCCTTCCTTGGTCTGGAAGTAGATGCCGGGGCGGAGCTTCATGACGAAAGTCATGTCGTCTTCCTGATACCAGTCCTCAAGGATGCGGGAATACATGGCGTTGCCCGCGTCTCCGTCAAAGTAGAAGGTCATGTCATAGACAAGACCGCCAAGCAGGTCGGGTACCGTGGTGCCGTTGGCTCCGACGGGGTTATAGGTACCGCCGAGGTTCTGGGTGTAGCCGATATCGATGGTCTTGGTGGCCTCGATGGGCTCGACCTTCTCGGCGAACATGTCATAGGTGGAGGGGGAAAGGTTCTTTTCACCAACGGTGGTGTTGATGCTGGAGCCGGGATCGTCGGCGGGGGTGTCGGCTCCGGGGCCGTCATTGGCAGGGGCCTCGGTCGGTGCGTTGTCGGAAGGTTTGTTTGTGGGAGTGTCGGTCTTGGTTCCGCAGGCGCAGAGCGCGAGAACCGTGACCAGTGCGAGGATGAGAGCAAGGATGGATCTGAAGCGTTTCATCTTTCATTGTCCTTTCTTTTCCCATGATTTTTTTGTAATGATCGTATCCCTTTACCGATTATTACGATTTCAATATACAGCCTCTGATTCGTATTTTCAACAACAAACTGCATAATCGTTCGCCGATTATCGGCGATTATTTTTGGTTAAATTGACGTATGATTTGTCATTGTGCAAAAAACTCTGAGCCTTTATATGTTAAAATGCATATCACAATTCCGCGCATTTTACATAACAGTAATATAGCGGTGAAAAAAGGCTGACGCTGGGATTCCCAACGTCAGCCTTTTTTAAAAGTTTTTAGTTTCAGAATTTCGGAAAGTACGCTCCGGGAACGTTTTACGGAGTTATCCTTTCTGCGCCTTGATCCTGTTTCTCCAGCAGCGGTGACACATCGCGACATAGCTGTCGTTGCCGCCGAGGAACACCTGATCGCCCTCCGTCAGAATGCGTCCGCTCGAATCAAGACGTGCGTTCACGGTGGCCTTGGAGCCGCAGGCGCACACCGTTTTGATCTCGGTTATGGAGTCCGCCAGCTCCAGAAGGCGTTTCGAACCCGGGAATGTGTGGGTCAGGAAGTCCGTCCGCAGACCGAAGCACAGCACCGGCACGTCGCGCTCATCTACGATCTCTCTGAGCTCGTCGATCTGTTCGGGCGTAAAGAACTGTGCCTCGTCCGCAATCACGACGTCGCACTCCCCGGCGGCCTCGTAACGCGATATTATGCTGTCCGAGGGGGCGATGACCTCCGCCTCGCGGGAGAGGCCGACACGGCTCTTGACGATGTTTGCGCCGTCGCGGTCGTCGATGCTCGGCTTTATGAGCCAGACGCGCATGTTCAGCTCCTCATAGTTGAACTGCGTGATAAGCGCCTGCGCGGACTTTGACGAGCCCATCGCACCATATTTAAAATAGAGTTTAGCCATTGTTCTCCCCTCCGCTTACATGTCCGGAATGCGCGCTGACATGCGCGTTTATCCTCTCGATAAGCATTTCCAGCGCAACGATATTATGGCCGCCCTCGGGAATGATTATATTGGCGGCTCTCTTTGACGGTTCGACATACATCTCGTGCATGGGCTTGACCGTCGTAAGATACTGGTTAACGACGGATTCAAGGCTCCTGCCGCGGTCGCGCACATCGCGCATGATGCGGCGCAGGATACGCACATCCGCGTCCGTGTCCACAAAGACCTTTATATCCAGCAGCTCGCAGAGCTCCGGATCCTGAAGGATCAGGATGCCCTCCACAAGGATAACGGGCGCCGGTTTTATAAGTATGGTCTTTTCCGAACGGTTGTGCTTTGTGTAGTCATAGGTGGGGCACTGCACGGCCTCTCCTCTGCGCAGAGCCTTCAGATCGGATATCATCCGCTGCGTGTCAAAAGCGTCCGGGCAGTCGTAGTTGAGCTTCGTCCGCTCCTCATAGGTCAGATCGTCGTGGGCCTTGTAGTAGTTGTCGTGATAAATAACGCTGACATTGTCCGCAAAACGCTGAAGCAGGCGGCGCGTTATCGTTGTCTTTCCGCTGCCGGTACCGCCCGCGATGCCGATCGTTATAACGTCTTCCAAACTGTTTTTGCCTCCCCCAAAACTTTTGTTCGACACGATTCTACCACAGATATGCGCCCGATGCAATTTCTGCTTTGCCGGCCGCAAATAAAAAATGTACGCGCAGACGCTTTAGCGTTTTAATTCAGATTTCAAAATGTTACAGAAAATTTAAAGAAAAATAACAAAATAACTGCCCTGACTGTCTTGATTGGCGGACATTTAGGTGATACAATACGCGAGGAATGGACAGAAAAAGGTCCATGGAAAATTAACCCAATACATTGAATGGAGGAATACCAGAAATGAAGAAGATCCTTGCCCTGCTCCTGGCAATGGCTATGGTCTTTGCTTTCGCCGCCTGCGGAACCAAGACCGAAGAGCCTTCCAACGAGCCGACTGACGCCCCCGCGACCGAGGCTCCTGCCGACGAGCCCGCCGGCGAGCCAACCGATGAGCCCGCTGACGAGCCTGCTGATGAGCCCGCCGCCGGCGATTACAAGGTCGCCATGATCACCGACTACGGCGATATCACCGACCAGTCCTTCAACCAGACCACCTACGAGGCCTGCAAGGC
>CAKSXP010000175.1 GCA_934515035.1 uncultured Oscillospiraceae bacterium | reverse complement strand
GCATATTATACCGCCGACTTATTGCCGGTGCTGGCTCCGCCGGACGGAAACCGGTGGTAAAAAAGCCGCGCCCTGAATGGTCAGGGCGCGGATATCGGTTTTTTTGCGATCAGAAGTAGAACAGCTCGCGGGCCTGGCGGGTCAGCTCCTCGCGGTCATCGGGATGAGCGATGGAGATGAGGGCCTTGGCGCGCTCACGGACCGTGGTGCCCTTGAGATCGACAACTCCGTACTCGGTGACAACATACTGAACGTAGTTGCGCTGGTGGGTGACGACGGCGCCCGGGGTCAGCTGAGCCTTAATTTTGGGCATGCCCTTCTTGGTGCGGGAGGTAAAGGCCATGATGCCCTTGCCGTGCTCGGCGTAGTAGGTGCCGAGGGTGAAGCAGAAGCCGCCGCCGGAACCGGAATACTGGGTCGGTCCGATGGACTCGGCGCAGATCTGGCCGGTAAGGTCGATCTCGACGAGGGTATTGATGGAGACCATGTGGTCCTGACGTGCGATATTGAAGGGATTGACGACCTCGCAGCCGGGCTTCATGATGCAGTTCGGATTATCGTGCAGATACTTGTACAGCTCGTGGGTGCCGTCCGCGAAAACGCCGACATGCTCGAACTTGTCATAGGCCTTGCGCGCACCGGTGATGACGCCGGCGTCGATGAGGGTAGCCATGGAGGAGGTGAACTGCTCGGTGTGCAGACCGAGATCATGCTTGTCCATGAGGTACTTGCCGACGGTATCGGGGATGCCGCCGATACCCATCTGGATGGTGTCGCCGTCCTCAATGAGGTCCGCGACCATGCGGCCGATCTTGTCCTCGTCCTCGGTGGTGACGATGGGCTTGGTGGTGTACTCGGGGGTGTTGACCTCGGTGAGGATGGTGACGTCCTTGATGTTGATCTTGACGGAGCCTTTCATATAGGTAAGGTTGGGGTTGACCTCGAGGATGATCTTCTTGTGCTTCTCAACGGCGTCCTTGACGGCGTAATACTCGACGGTCTGGTTCATGCCGATGTACATATCGCCGGTCTCGTCCAGGGGGGAGACGCTGGCCATGATGATGGTGCTGGGCTTGTGAGCCTAGGTCTTGAAGTAGTAGTTGGGCAGATCAACGGGAATGAAGCTGGCGTTGAGCAGTCTGTGAGCCTTGCGGTAGACAGGGCCGTAGAAATAGTTCATGGAGTTGATCTTTCCGTTCATGCCCGGGGTGATGAGGAACGGATACTCGCCGATGCGGGATTTGTATATCCAGACATTGTCGACGCGGTCGGCTATCTCGTGGAGATGATCGAAGATAACGGTGGTCTCGTTGTAGTTGTTGGAGCACATGATAACATCGCCGGACTGGATAAGGTCAAGGCAGTCCTGAACGGTACCCTTCTTCTCCTCATACATCTTCTGATAATCCTGATAGGTCATTCTGCTTTTCGTCCTTTCTCGGAGTGAACGTCTCCGAAATATGTATTTATTTTTTATTCATCAAAAAATTGCATAGAACACACATTGTTTATCATATTACATCATTTACACGTTGTCAATTGTGGAAAGTCCTATTATTGCAAAGTTTTTTATCCGTTTCGCCCGTGCACATTGGCCCCCGGCGGACATAGTATGGCGTGCGGACGGTTTCCGTCCGCGGAAAAGGAGGAATCCAGTTGGAGGAAAACAGGAGGAACAGCTGCAACTATAAATGCGGCTGGCTGCCGGGATGCGCTCCGCTCGCGCTGGCATACGTTCCGATTCAGCAGAGCGCAGAACCGCAGTACGACCCAAAAGAGGCGCTAGCGCGCGGCACGCTATTCCCCGGGCTCGACCTGCCCTTTATGAACATGGTCAACACTCCGCCGGACGTATGCACTCCCATGCGGGAGCTGATGGCGCTGGACTTTGTGGTGCACGAGCTGATACTGTATCTCGACACCCATAAAGACGACGAGACGGCGTTTGAGAACCTGCAAACCTGTCTCGAGCTCGCAAAAGAGGGCAGAAAGCGCTATGTCGAGCTATACGGCCCCGTTCAGACGACCGATCTGCTCGGCATGAAGAAATATGTCTGGCTGGAAAACCCGTGGCCGTGGGATTACAGCGAAGGGAGGCGCGCACGCTGAATGTTCGTATATGAAAAGAAGCTTCAATACCCCGTAAAGATCGCGAACCCGAACCCGGCGCTGGCGAAGTTCATCATCTCCCAGTACGGCGGCCCGGACGGCGAGCTCGGCGCGTCGCTGCGCTATCTGAGCCAGCGCTACGCCATGCCCTATCCGGAGCTGAAGGGTCTGCTGACGGATATAGGCACGGAAGAGCTCGGTCATTTTGAAATGGTCGGGACCATCGTGCACCAGCTCACCCGCAGTATGACGCCCGAGGAGATAAAGCGCGCCGGTTTTGAGGCATATTTTGTCGATCACACCGCGGGTATTTACCCGCAGTTCGCCTCCGGCACGCCCTGGACCGCCGCGACGATCGGCGTCAAGGGCGACATCATAACCGACCTGACGGAGGACATGGCAGCGGAGCAGAAAGCCCGGACCACCTATGACAACATCCTTCGTCTGAGCGATGACCCGGATGTAAACGATGTCATCAAGTTCCTGCGCCAGCGTGAGGTCGTCCATTTCCAGCGCTTCGGCGAAGCGCTGCGGCTGGCGACGGAAAAGATGGACCAGAAGAACGTATACGCCGTCAACCCGGCGTTCGACCGCTAGCTCCGGAGGCGGCGCACCGTGCCGCATCAGAAAACCGGTCTTTAAAACAGTATGCCCCCGGCTGCATAAAGCAGCCGGGGGCATATTACGGCTTATATCTGTTTTTTATATCCCTGTGAGAAAGCTGTCACACACGGTCATTGAGAAACTCCACTACCTGACGAACGGTGAAGAGGTCCTTCGCGTCCTCGTCGGTTATGAAGATGCCGTATTCTTCCTCCATGGACATGATGAGCTCGACAACGTCAAGGGAATCCGCGCCGAGATCCTCGATGATATTGGTGTCCATCGTTATCTCGGACTCGTCTATCTCGAGCTGCCGTGCAAGAAGAGTGCGAATCTTTTCGAACATAGCTTTTCCTTTCCCCGTTAGGCCTGGCTTACGGACGGCAGGGGCTGTGCTCCCGCCGTCCCGTGTTTTTTCAGCTCCACTCCTTGACCTGGTGCTTGTTTGCGCTCTGTTCGCTGCGCACATAGGACACAACGACGCGGCGGTTGGGCTCGGTGCCCGTAGAGCTGGTGGTCACACCTTCATAATCCTGAAGGGCGGTGTGGATCACATGGCGCTCATATGAGTTCATCGGCTCAAGCGCCATGCTGCGGCGGTACTTGACGGCTTTGGCGGCCATCTTTTCCGCCAGACGCACAAGCGACTCCTCGCGCTTGCTGCGGTAATTCTCGGCGTCAACATTGATATGCATGCGCTTTTCCGCGCCCCTGTTGACGGAATAGTTGGTCAGATGCTGGATCGCGTCGAGCGTTTCTCCCCTACGCCCGATGATCGCGCCCATGTTTTCTCCGCTGAGGCTGACGTCCAGCCCGCCGTTTTCACGGGTGCTGATCTCTATCTCCGCAGACACTCCCATGTGTTCAAGAAGTCCGGTCAGAAATTTGCGGACCTTGTCCTCCTGAGTCTCCTCGCGGGTCTCATAGCTGATCCTGACGATGGCGGGAGCTGCGCCTATGCCGAGAAATCCGGATTTTGAGCGCTGTACTATCTCAATGGAGGTATCGTCACGCTCCAGACCAAGCTCGGCCAGTGCCGCGGCAATGGCCTCCTCCTCGGTCTTTCCAGTTACTTCGATTGTATTTGTCATAAAGGAATCTCCCGTTATTCTTTGCTTTTGTTCTTTTCGGAGGCTCCGATCGGGCCGGTCATGCGGCCGTTTATCGGCAGTTCCTCAGGCTTCGGTCTCCTCGCCGTTCCGGGTGCCGGCGCTTTCGGCGGGTGCTTCCGCCGGCGCTTCGGTCTCCTGCGCGGAAACCTCTCCGGCGTCCGTTCCGGGCTCCTCTTCGGCCGCCTCGGGATGGGCATATCTGTCGGCGACGTAAGCCCTGCCGCGGGCATAGCGGCGGTTGCCGACCTGAGAGTCGGGCGTTTCCTCCGTTTCAAGCTCGATGCCGAGCCTTGCGCGGCGCTCCGCCTTTTCCTGCGCGCGGACGGCGGCAACGCGCTCGTCGTCCTTTGCCTTTTCCTTGGCCTGTATCCTGCGCTTGCTGGTGTTGGGGTTGCGGGTGGTCTCGCCCGCGGCGCGCAGCTTTTCGGTCTCCTCACGCTTTTTGGCAAGCTCCTCCTCGCGCTGCTTTTCACGGGCTATCCTGTCCGCGTCCTCGATGTCAAGCAGGCGGTTGT
>CAKSXP010000174.1 GCA_934515035.1 uncultured Oscillospiraceae bacterium | reverse complement strand
CAGACAGCGCTTCCATGCGTGCCTACTCCTGCCCGTCGTGCGGCGCGGAGCTGATTTGTGACAAAACAACCGCCGCGACCGCTTGCCCCTACTGCGGCAATCCGACCGTTGTGCCGGGGCAGTTCGCAGGAACGCTAAAGCCCGATTTTGTCCTGCCGTTCAAACTGAGCAAGGACGATGCCATACGTGCGCTGAAGCGGCACTACAAGGGAAAAGCGCTTTTGCCGAAGGCATTTTCGAGTGAAAATCACCTGAACGAAATGAAGGGTGTTTACGTTCCGTTCTGGATGTTCGACGGCGAGGCAGAGGGACACGCGCAGTTTGCCGCCACGATCTCGCACACGCACACCATGGGTGAATATGAGATCACCGAAACAGATCACTATGATGTTCGCCGCGCGGGAACTGTTTCATTCGAGAAGATCCCGGTGGACGCCTCGAGCAAAATGCCGGACGATTACATGGACTCGATCGAGCCGTATGACTACGCAGAGCTAAAACCGTTCTCCACGGCATATCTGCCCGGTTTTCTGGCGGACAAATACGACGTCAGTATTGAAGACAGCCGCGGACGCGCCGACAAACGCTGCGAAGCGTCGGTGCTTGCTGCGCTCGAGAGCAGTGTCAAGGGCTATTCCAGCTGCGTGCGAGAAACCGGCGACGTTGAAATCCATCGCGGCAAAGTGCATTATGCGCTGCTTCCGGTATGGCTGCTCAACACAAAATGGCACGGCAAAAACTTCCTGTTTGCCATGAATGGCCAAACGGGAAAGCTCGTCGGTGATTTGCCAGTGAGCCGCGGAAAAGCATTTGGCATCTTCTCGGCTGTTGCCGCAGGACTCATCGCGATCGGCACAGCGGCCGTACTGCTTTTAGCGTGAAAAGGAGGATAAGAACGATGAAAAAGAAAGTTTTGTGTTCCCTTTTTGCGCTTTTGACGCTGCTTGCTCTCACGGCGTTCGCATCTGCCGCCGAACCGCAGCTCTATAACGTGACGGACGACGCCGGACTCCTGACAGAACAGCAGGATTTGCAGTTGGAAGAAATGGCGGCGGAAACGGCAGCAAAATACGGTGTCGGCGTGTATATCGTCACTGTGGACGATTACCGGGACATTGACGAAAATGGTGTTTATCAGGCTACATACGGCATCTACCACACCTACACGATGGGTGAAGGTGCAGAGCGCAACGGCATCATGCTGCTTCTCAGTATGGAAAACCGTGATTTTGGTCTGTTCCGCTGCGGCGAACGTGCCGAATATGCATTTACCGAGTACGGAATGAAAAAGCTCGAAGAGTCGTTCCTGCCGCAGTTCGAAAGCGATGACTGGTATGGCGGCTTTGCCGGCTTCCTTAACGCGTGCGACCTATATCTTGCTCAGGCCGCGGAAGGCGCTCCCGTGCAGAAGAGCCCGCTTGGCGCTATTCTGCTCGTTATTGCATGTTCGCTCATCATCGCGGCGATTGTTGTGCTGATCCTGCGCGGTCAGATGAAGTCTGTCCGCAAGGCAGCGGCGGCAAATGCCTATATCACAGGCGAGTTGAAGCTCACACAGAACAGCGATGTTTTCACACACCGCACCGAGACGCGCCGTAAAATCGAGCGTGAATCGCCGTCCGGCAGCGGAAGCAGCCGCGCGGAGTCCGGCGGCGGCGGCGCGGGACGGAGCGGAAAGTTCTGAACAGCACACAATGGGGTGCGCTCTGCAATCTCGTATCCCCACGAACTTCTTATCCCCCTCTGAGGCAATCCGCAGATGAAGATCGGAAATGAAAAATAAAAGCACCGCTAAGCGGTGCTTTTATTTTTTGGCAGGATCAGTCTAATTCTGAGCGCGGGACTAATCCCAGCGCAGCGGGTTCGATTTGGAAAGAAAAAACAACACCATAAGGTCTATCTAACATGGCGGCTGATGACCCTCTGGTGTTGTTTTAGCGTGGTACGCCCGACTGGATTCGAACCAGCGACCTACAGAGTCGGAGTCTGTCACTCTATCCAACTGAGCTACGGGCGCATATTGCGGTAAGTATTATAACAAATATCAGGAATAAAGTAAAGCGAAATCTGTTTTTAATTGCGGGATTGACAGCATAAAATTTTGAAATTAATATATTGATTACATGTGAAAAACGAAATGAGGAAGTTCTAATGGCATTTTCAAAATTCAAAGGTAATGAAGGCTATGTTGTATCCCCGGAGCTCACAGATGCGGTCAATATTGCTATCGCGCTCAAAAAGCCGCTGCTGCTAAAGGGCGAACCGGGAACCGGGAAAACAATGTTGGCACAGGCTATCGCAGATTCTCTGGGACTGGAGCTTGTAATATGGAATATCAAGTCAAAAACAAAGGCGCATGT
Organism: uncultured Oscillospiraceae bacterium; assembly: GCA_934515035.1. Lineage (GTDB taxonomy): Bacteria > Bacillota > Clostridia > Oscillospirales > Oscillospiraceae > CAKSXP01. The sequence continues at coordinate 2,058 of CAKSXP010000174.1, read as the reverse complement.
TGGACTTTATGTTTATGATACCGTCCAGCGACTGTATGACAGCCAGTTCGGCGGAAAAAACGTTGAAGACGTCGCACAGTATATAAAGCTTGGCAAGCTTGGCGAGGCGTTCTCAGCCGATGAACAGCGCGTGCTGCTGATAGACGAGATCGACAAGGCGGATCTTGAGTTTCCGAACGATCTTCTTTGGGAACTGGACCGAATGGAGTTCTATATTCCCGAGACCGGGGAAACTGTGACCGCAAAGCACAGGCCCATCGTGATCATAACCTCCAACGCCGAAAAGGAACTGCCCGACGCGTTTTTGCGCCGCTGCATCTTCCATTACATCGAATTTCCCGGGGAAAAGCTTATGCGCGATATAATCAAGGTGCACTTTCCGGATTTTGAGGAGCATTTGATTGACCACGTTCTCGAGGCATTCTACTGGATACGCTCTCTTCCAGAGATACAGAAAAAGCCCAGTACCTCCGAGGTGCTGGACTGGATAAGCGCACTTAATGCCGCTGGAGTCGACATTGAAAGAATAGGAAAAACTATACCGTTTGCAGGCGTCCTTCTCAAGAAAAACGAGGATATTGAAGCGATGCGCTCACGCAGACGCTGAGGTAGCCCAAAATGTTTGAACCCTTTTTCTTTCTGCTGCGTGCAAAGGGCGTTCCGGTCTCGTTGAACGAGTGGATGACTCTGACCGAAGCTCTGGATATGGGGCTTGGTAAGTCCGGACTCACCGGTTTTTACTATCTGAGCCAGTCCGTACTGGTCAAGACGGAATCGAATTTTGATAAGTTCGACGCTGCATTTCTTGAGTATTTCAAGGATATTCAATACACTGGTGAGATACCGGACGAGCTCATGGACTGGCTCAGTCATCCCGAGGACAGCGACACAGAATATGATATGAGCCGGGCAGAATGGCTGGAACACCTCTCTCTTGATGATATGGAAAAAATGCTGACCGAGCGCATTGATGAGCAGACAGAGGAACACAACGGAGGCAATCATTGGGTGGGCACGCGCGGCGTAAGTCCGTTTGGAAACAACGGCGCCTCCAGAAGAGGCATCAGAGTAGGCGGACAGTCACGTCACCACAGGGCTCTGGCAGTTGCCGGGGAGAGGAAATTTCGGGACTGGAGCGATGACAATACGCTCGATACGCGCCAGTTTTCAATGGCCTTCCGCACGCTGCGGCAATACTCTTCCCATATCGACGCGCCGAAAACGGAGCTTGATATTGACGCCACCATCGAGGAAACGAGCAATAACGCGGGTTTCCTCAGTCTCGTATATGGCAGGCCCCGCCGCAACACAGTTAAGCTGCTGATGCTCATCGATTCCGGCGGCTCAATGGACTATTACAGCGCGCTGTGCTCGCGGCTGTTTCAGGCCGCTGTCAGCTCCAACCACTTCAAAGATCTGAAAGTGTATTATTTTCACAATTGCGTATACTCAAAGCTCTACACAAATCCGGCGCTGAGATACCGCGATCAAGTAGACACCGAATTCGTTCTAAAAAGCATACCGGCAGACTATAAGCTCATATTCGTTGGGGACGCGGCCATGGCGCCCGAGGAGCTGATCTATCAGCGGTATTACGGCTATGGCTATGGGGCCCGGGAAGGAACATCCGGTATGCAATGGCTTTGCCGTTTCAGAGACCGGTATAAGCATAATGTCTGGCTCAACCCGACAAGCTTTGATACCGATTATTATCTGGACTATACATGCAAACTTATAATGAAGGAGTTTCCCATGTATCGTCTTACTGTGCAGGGCCTGACAAGCGCGCTCAAGCATTTGCTGGGTAAATAGAAAAAACGGCTGTTGGAGGAGTTTACTCACTCCAACAGCGACAAATAATAAGGCGCCCGAAAACGCCTGCTGCCTGTAGACTACAGGCAGCAGCCACTTTAGAATCGGGCGCCTGTTTTTTTGCTGTTATTCTGCGTTTGCAGCCGCAATACCCGCTTCACGGCCAAGCGTCATTGCAATTCCGATACTGACGCCGGAAATAGGCGTGAAATACTGCGGTCCAAATCTGCGTCCGCAGCAGTTGCC
>CAKSXP010000173.1 GCA_934515035.1 uncultured Oscillospiraceae bacterium | reverse complement strand
CGGCTCTTGACAGTGCGTTGTCATCCTGGAATGTTCTGTAAAGTGCCTCTGTGTTTCCGGCGTTCCCGTCCCTTAGCGAATCATCCTTTATCTTCCCCTGTTCATACAGCTCGTCAATGCCGCGCTGCACCTCTGCGGATATGCCGCCCTTCTGCATTTCGTCGGTTGCGTTCAGCTCATATCCTGCCCATTTTTCCCATGTGGACAGCACCCGCTCAACGACGCCGCCGGTCATTTTGAACGTGCGGCCGCCGCCCATTTCGTAACGCCCTTCGTCGCTTATGTTCAGGTCAAGTCCGGTCTCTATCAGCGCTTTTGCAAAACCATTTTTACTGCCGGTGCGCTTTTCCTGCGAAAGCCAGGACTTGTCCACGGCTATAGAACGTGTGCCGGTGATTTTTGAAAGGAGTATGTCCACGGGGACGGCTATATCTCTTGCAAGGCTGTCTATGGGGTCAAACACGTTGTTGGAAACAAAGTTGCGCAGGACCGTCGCCGTCTTTGACAGGAGTGCAAGCCTGCGATAGGTCAGGAATTTTTCACCGCCCGTCGCGGGGATATAATCTGCCGCGATATTGACGATGCTGTTCCCTGCCGCCTGCTGCAAAAAATCCAGACCGCCTTCAATGTTTGCAACGTAGTCCAGTGCCCAATTCATCTGACGGCTCAGTTTGTTCGAGAATAGCGAGCCTGTGCGCCGTATCTTTGAAGCATCTTTGATAATATCTATTAACCCGGATGTATCTCCGTCCCGAACCGCAGCGTCGAACTTTCCCGCGAAGTCCGAGATGGACGTCCGAAGCCCCTCCGGAACGGACGCCCCGGCACGCTCGGCTCTGGTAATGGCCTCGTCCGCGAGATCTATAACCTGAGCGCCGTCATTCACCGCCCATTTTTTCATTGATTGCAGACCGCGGCCAATGTCCCCGCGCTTGTCAGAAACAAGTTCGCGGAAGCTTGTGTAATCCTCCCATTCTCCCGTTTCAACGGCTTTATTTCTCAGCTCGTCGAGGATCAGCCCGGCAGTGTCGCTGTCCTCGCCGCTCCAGTTTGGCTTATTGCGGAGATATTCGATCTCCGCGTCAATGCCCTGTGCAACGCGCTCCCTCGCCCAGCCGAGGCTCTGTGCCTCGGAAACAACGTCGTGTGTCAGTGTCGGCTTCGCGTTTTCGGGCACGTCCGACTCTCTGGTGTACATGGAGCGCGTGTCGCTGCTTGCCCGTCTCTGCGCATACGGGTTGTCCATAGCTCCCAGCCCGTCGCTGTTTCCCGTCCGTCCCGTTCTCTGCGCCAGCAGCCCGTCACGATAGCTGTAAGCGGCGTCATAATCATCCTTCCCATAGGTGGGCAGCGCGTCAAGCTCGGCCTGTGTGTATCGGTGATAGCTGTCCATGTTCTGAACAACGGTGTCCGCGCTGTCTCCGTTGTGGAGCATGAAATAGATGTAAGGGGTGCCCTTGCTGCTGTCCCAGCCCTCGTTTGCATACTCCGGGTTGAACTCAACGCGGGCCACCGGCACAAAGCCGTATTGATAATATATACCAACAAGACCCTCACCGTAGCAGTCAAGCTTTGTGCCGCCTGCGGCTATGGCCTGCGGCATGGTGCTCTTTGTCGCGCCCTTCGGCGCTCCGGCCTGCTTGTTTGCAAATACCGCTTCAATGTCTCCGTCGGGCGCTATGGCAAATCCCGTTGCGCCGTCCGCGCTCATATAGGCTTTCAGGTTCCCGTCTCTTATGCCCTCCGGGCTCTTCGGGGTCACCGCCCAGCCGTTATCCGCGTCGGCGGCTCTGGCCGCGTTCAGGGCAGAAGAAAACGCGCCGGGGTCATTGGTGCTGTCAACCAGCCCCACATTGACCACGCCGCGCTGTGCAAGTGTGTTTTTTGCCTGTTCGCTTAATAGAACGACTCCAGAGTTTTGTATATTTTCTCGTCCGTGTAGTGAAACTCCGTTCTCCAGTTTTCCGCCAGATCCATTGCCATCGGATCGTCCCCGTATTCCCGCATCAGAAGCTCCGTATAGTTGATCTCCTGTTCCGGCTGTTTCTCCATTCTGGACGCCTCCCCTTGTGTTTATATCATTATTATATCCCGCTCCGTTTTCCGTGTCAACCTTGCCGTATTGCGATATGGGCGAATACCCGGCGGCCTGCTGCAATGCCCCCAGCTGGCGTTCGGTGGCTATCCTCGCTCCGGCGCGGTTTATGCCGTTCGTGGCTCCGGCCATGGCGCCGCCGGATATGGCTCCGCCGAGACCGGAAAGCGCGACCTGCTGTACGACGTCCTGAAGCGCCGCGCGCTTTGCCTCCTCCTCGCTCATGTCCTTGTTCTGCATATAGTAGCTGACCGAAAGCTGATAGTTGCTCAGACCGCCCATGTTCGCCGCGTCGACCAGAGTGTTGCATATCTCGCTGGTCATCTCCTCGGTCGCCTCAATGCCCGCCTGCTGGAGCATGGCCCTTATAACGCCCTGATTCGGCGCGTTTTCCAGAAGATTATCAACGCTGAATTTTTCGGTAAGCACTTCGATCGCACCGGCCGCGACAGCGCCCGTAAACGCCTGTTTAACGCTTCCTCCGCGTTCGGTAATATCTTTTGCCGCCGAGGCCGCAGCGCTCGTTCCCATCAGATATGTGGACGCAGGGCCCATCGTTGCAACGAGCGCCGCGCTGTCCGCCATGGACATTCCCGTCTGATAGAGAAATGACAGAACGTTTCCCGCAAGCTCGCTGTCAACGCTGTTCTGTATATTCTCCGCCGTCTGGTCTCTTACCGCCCCGACCGCGTTGAGCGCGGCAAAGCTCGGGCTGTTGACGTCCAGCGGAGCATATTTGTTCACGCGCCTGTTCAGAAATTCAAACATACCGAAACCCTGCATCGGGCTCATAATAACGCTTGCCGCGTTCGCGCCGATGGCCCCCAGAGTGCTGCCGTTGACCTCGCTTTTCAGCGCGTCGGTCATTTTCTCCGTTTCCTCCGCGTTCCTGCGGTACTGCTGATATTCCGCGAGGGAGTCGATCTCTTCCTGTGTATAGCCCCGGTCCAGCAGCGCCTGCACGGCCTTTTTCTTCGCGTCTATGATGTCGGTGTCATATTGGACATATCCGCCGTTAACGGCCGTGCCGCCGCCGAGAGTCTTGGCGTCCACCTCGATGTTATAGTCGGCTATCGCGTTCAGATAGCCCAGCGTTTCCGCGTCCAGCGTGTCAAGGGCCTTGCTCTGCTCATGTGTGAACATGCCGCTGCGCCATTGGTCATAGGCGTTCTTGGCCTGTGTCACAACATGTCCGCGGTCCATTCCGATATATGTGTTTTTCAGCTTCTCATATTCGTCATACAGGCTCTGTCCGTATTCTTCCGTGTAATAGCTCTCCTGCTTTGCCTGCTCCTGCTTTGCCTGCTCCTGCTTTGCCTGCTCCCGCTCCGGCGCCTGTCTCTGCCATTCGTCCCAGATAGCAAGCGCCTTGTCGGCGGTGAATGTCCTGTTCGCAAGGTTCAGCCCCGCTTTCGACGGCATGGCCGCGCCGGAGGGGGAAGCAGCTGTGTTTGCTGTGGTCGAGGGCACGATCGCGCCGGAGGGCGAAACGGATGGCGTCACTCCCGCCGTATACTTTTGGTTGAGCGCGTCAAGCTTTTCCTGCCTCTCACTGACGGTGGGGGAATAGCCGTTGCTTTTCAGCTTCTGCTGCGATGCTACTCTCTTCTGTTTTTCGGTCATGGGTGTAACTGCCATCCTTCGTCCTCCAATTTATGCATAACGGGTTTTCAGCATGAGATATGCCCACGGCTTTCCCGTTCTGGTCCTTGTATGGGCGGAGCACCTCGCCGCAGTCGGCGCATAAGAAGTACATGGAGGGGTCCGGCCCGTGTGCCTCCGGCGCTGCGGGCGGTTCCGCCGGTGAGCGCCGGCCCATGTCATAAACGGTCTTGCCCTTGCAGGAAATGCGCAGCCCGCTGATGCGCTCCTGCGGGTCATAGCTGATCTCATCAACGATAAAATCGTCATAGCAGACAAATTTGCCCTTGTTCTCTTTGATGCTGCATTTGTCGGCCGCTATCCAGATAAACGGCGCGGAATAAAGCTCCCGGCCTATTCCGTGCTTGAACCCGGCGCGCTTGAAAGCGTCGCTGGCCCTGCCTTTCTCGGCTTCCGTGTTGCTCTCGGTCCCTGCGTCCCATTTCCAGACCTGCCCGCCGCCGTAGTCAACGCCGATGCCGCCGTACAAAGCGCCGTCAACCAGCTTGAAATCGTTTTCCCAGTGGTCCGCGCCGACAGTCTCGTCGAGCAGATCGGCGTCCGTCCTCGCGGTCTTGTAGAGCAGAAGACTAAGCCCGTTCTGCTTGCAGGCCTGCACCCTGCATTCGATCTCGTCCGGCCTCAAAAGCCTGTATTGCTTCATTCGCTTCCTCCTGTCGTGATCGGGCATGTTTCGCTTCTCCTGCCC
>CAKSXP010000172.1 GCA_934515035.1 uncultured Oscillospiraceae bacterium | reverse complement strand
CAACGTGACCCTGAAAGTCTTTGACAACGCCAAGGACTTTACCGACACCAAGGGGCATTGGGCCGAGCCGTACATCGACTTTGCCAGCGCCCGCGAGCTGCTCAACGGGATCAGCGAGGACACCTTCGCCCCGGAGCAGCCCACCACCCGCGCCATGATGTGGACCGTCCTGGCCCGGCAGGATGACACCGATCTCTCCGGCGGGACCACCTGGTACGACAAGGCCCAGGCGTGGGCGAAGGACAGCGGCGTCTCCGACGGCACTGCCCCCCAGGCCAATGTGACCCGCGCCCAGATGGTGACCTTCCTGGCCCGTGCGGCCAAAGTGAGCACCTCTGACAGCGATAGCCGCTTCGCCGACGTGGCGGACGGCGCGTGGTACACCGCTGCGGTCAATTGGGCCGATGATAACGGCGTCACCAACGGCATCGGCGGCGGCAAGTTTGGCCCGGAGGCCGACTGCACCCGCGCGCAGATCGTGGTGTTCCTTTATCGGATCTACGGCAAATAATTTGCTGTTTTTCCAGACCTCCTACTATGAGAAGAATGGGGACTTCGGTCCCCTTCTTCTCCCAGCGCCCGAACGCTCGGACGTTGGGAGAAGAAACAGGAAAGGATTGAGACGAAAATGATCATGGTGATCTGTTCTGTTGCATTCTCCTTATACGGTCTGCTGCTGGCCGGACTGGCCTTCACAGGCAGGATCAAGAAGATCGGATATCTTTGTGCTGCCATGGCGGAGATCGTTGTCGTGACCGCTCTGCTGACCAAGCGAATGGCGGCGTTTGCCCTGATCGCCTTTCCCGCCGCGCTGGTGCTCCTGCTCTGCCTGCCGGAGCGCCGCACATCAAGTCGGCAGCCGGCAGCGCCGCCGCAGGAGCAGGACGCCGCCGAAGAAAAACAGGACCCCTGACAGGAGCGAACGATCACGATATGAATAAACAGCAGCTTATTAAGAAAGTAGCTCGCCGCAGCGGCGTGACGGAGGATGTCGTAGACAGCATCCTGAACCATACGCTGGACGAGATCGGCATGAGTCTGCTCCAGGAGCGGCGGGTCAATCTGGACCATTTCGGCCAATTCGAACTGCAGACCCGCCGCCACGGCGGGCAGCGCATGAAGGACGGCGTCCGCATCTGGCGGGATGAGGAACGGCGGGAGCTCGTTTTCAAGCCCGGCAAGGGACTCCGGGACCAGGTGTATGCCAAGGCGCGGCCGGCCAAGACCGCCACCGTCCACACGCTGGACGCCGAGGAGCTGATCGCCCTGGGCGCGACGGAGCGCAAGGATCTGTGACACTGGGTACATCCATTACATTTTTGAAAACATACAGGTGAGAAACATGGACATACACGCGATCTTAGACCAGATCGATGAGATCATCTACATCAGCGACATCGAGACCAATGAGCTGCTGTACTTAAACCGCAGAGGACGAGACCGTTTTGGGACGATCCCGCTGGACGCCAAGTGCTATGAATTCCTGCAGGGGCAGAAAGACCCCTGTCCGTTCTGTACGAATGCCATGCTGAAAAGCAGTGCCGGTCACCGCTGTACCTGGGTGCGGCATCACCCCACAGTGGGCAATATGCTCCTGCATGACAGTCTCATCGAGTACAACGGCAGGCTTTGCCGCATGGAGATGGCCGTTGACGTCAACCGCTACGTCTCCGAGCTGAATGACGCGAAGCTGGATCTGGCCGCCGAAAAGAAGCTGGTGTCCTGCATCGAAAACCTCGTTATGGCCTCAGATTTTGATGCCGCGGTCGAATCCGTACTGAAGACCATCATTGAGCACTATGCGGCGGACCGGGCCTATGTGTTCGAAATAGACTGGGACAATAATGTGACCCACAATACCTACGAGGTCTGCCGCGAGGGCGTTTCCCCCGAAAAGCAGAACCTCCAGGACCTGCCCATCGCCGTCATAGCGGTCTGGATCGATATCTTCCGGAACCGGCAGAAGAAGATCAATATCATCGAGGACGTGGATGCCCTCAAGGATGACCCTGCCCGCCGGATCGAGTACGACTGCCTGCACCCCCAGGGGATCAAGAGCCTCATCACGGTGCCTGTGTTTATAGGCGGCCGGCTCCACGGCTTCTTAGGCATCGATAACCCATCGGCCAACGTGGACGCGCCGGAGCTGCTCACGCAGATCACCTACATCGCGGCCAACGAACTGCAAAAACGGCTGTTGACCGAGGATCTGACGAAAAAGAGCTACCATGACCCGCTGACCGGCTTGCAGAACCGGCTGGCCTACGATGAAGCGCTGGCCAAGCTGAAAGGTCCTGCCATTGGTCATGGCATCGGTGTCGGCTTCGTTGATATGAATGGCTTAAAATACCTCAACGATACCCTTGGGATTGAGCACGGAAACAAGGCCATCAAGCGGACCTGTCGTGCAATGCGGGACTGCTTTGATGCGGATATGCTCTACCGGGTCAGCGGGGATGAGTTTGTGGTTCTCTGGCCGGATGTGGATTTTATCTCCTTTTACCATGTGAGCAGCGCCATGCAGAAGGCTCTGGAGGATACCGAAGGCGGTATCGCGGCCTATGGCTATACTTGGGGCACAGCCCAGGACGACCTCCATGCACTGATTTTGGAAGCGGAGCAGCTAATGGGCGCAGAAAAGAAACGCTACTACCTGGAAAATGCCGCAGCCGCAGATAAGCCCCGCCCGGCCTATCTGGCCAGTCTGCTGCAGGAGATCCGGGCGAGCACCTTTGTGCCTTACCTCCAGCCCCTGTACAGCATTCAGGCGGGCCGAGTCTACGGGGCCGAGGCATTGGTCCGCAAGATTGGCCCGGACGGCCAGATCCACGTGCCGGTGGAGTTTCTGCACGTGTTGGAGCAAGAGCATATGGTCTCCACAGTGGATTATTCCATCTTGGAGCAGGTGTGTGAGCTGCTGACGAAATGGCGGGATGTGTGGCCGGAGCTGAAGATCAACTGCAATATGTCCCGGCAGACCCTCTCAGAGCCGAATTACTTGGAGCGCATCGACGAGATCCTCGCCCGCACCGGCGTGGACCCGGCACAGCTGACCTTTGAGGTGACGGAAGGGTCTCAAAACATCAAAATGGACCGTCTGGAGGCGACTCTGGACGCCATCCGAAGCCGGGGCATTACATTGGCCATCGACGACATGGGTACGGAAGCCTCCTGTTTGGAGATGCTCTATTTGACACAGATAGAGACCGTTAAACTGGATCGTAGCCTCATTTGTAAGGCAGAGCACAGTGAGCGTGAACAGACTGTAATCGCCAGCATGATCGATTTGTGCCACAAGCTGGATATGTACTGCGTGGCAGAGGGCATCGAGACGGCGGAGCAGGTAGAGCTGCTCCGGCAGATGCACTGCGACCGCCTGCAGGGCTACTACATCGGCAAGCCCATGCCGCCGGAGGAATTCTTCGGCAGGTTCTGCCCCAGGCAGAAATAAAAAATGAGTATGGAGCACGGAGCATGAAGCGGACTGGGACGGGCTGGATCAAGGGGCCTTATAAGAACAAGAAACGGGACTACAGCGGCTTGATCCTGTTGGCAGGACTGCTGGTGCTGGCGGCAGCGGTATTCGCACTGATCTGCAGCGCGCTGTGACAGATGGAGGCCCAAGGATGTATCGTTTGATCCTGTTTACGATAGCCATAGGCTTATTGATAGCTTTCCTGTATGTCCTGCACGTCTGGAGAGCCGCAGAGACACGGGCGTCAAAGGCCGGTCCCACAGATGGACGCACGCCGCGGCTGCTCACGCTGCTGTGCAGGATCGTCGCTGCCGGTCTCTGCGTCTGTCTGTTCTTGATGCTGGCGATGACGCTCATGGTGCTGGGCCAGGAATTCCTGTTCCTGCGCTGGGCCTCGGTGGGGATATCCCTGTCCCGACCGGCGGCGCACACCCCGTACTTTATCTTGATGTTCGAGCTGGGCGGTCTCAGCATCATGCACCTCGCACTGTTCCTGCTGATCCGTTCGGCGCTCAAAGATATGACATATACCGCAAACAGCAAGCATCTGAAAGACAACAAAGTTAGAAAATGCAAGGGGGATACGAAATGAAGCGACAGAACATCCGACTGCAAAGAGCGGCCAGCGTGACACTCTCCGCACTGCTGCTGGCAGGGACGATCCTATCTTCTGCCCAGGCCGCGGCATCAGAACCTTATGAGAGCCAGTCTGCCGTGATCGCCGCATATACCGATACACGCCAGAGCGGAGGCCGGGACAGCGGGAGCACGGCCATGAAGAAGTTGTCCAAGGCGGAGATCGCGCAGATGCTGGCGGATGCCCCACTGGACTGGTCCTCCGACGTGTTTGATGTCGTTCCCTCCTGCACGGCCCCCTTCGCCGCCGGCAAGGTCAAGACCTCGGCGCTGCAAGGCGCGACAGACCGGCTGAACCTTCTGCGCCGCCTTGCCGGACTGCCCGATGTGACATTGGATATGGG
>CAKSXP010000171.1 GCA_934515035.1 uncultured Oscillospiraceae bacterium | reverse complement strand
ACTCATTATCCTGCTCTGCCTCTATTTCATCTGGGTCATCGTATACCGCGTGCGTCACTTCATCCATCTCAACTCCGTGCGCAAGGCAAAAAAGGCGCGTGCGCGCGCCATCGCCGACCGCGAGGCGGGACGTATCAGCCAGACGGCCCCCAGGCAGTCCGAACCGGATTTCGGCTTCTATTCCGACAGTGATATCCGGCAGGATCCTCCCCGGACTCCGCAGGAGACCGACCCGTTCTCCGAACAGGACAGCGGTTCGACCGACTCCACACCGGACTATTACGACCAGTTCTTCAAATAAAAACGGACATAACAAAAACGTTATGACGGTGCACGCAGCCTGAAAATCAGGATGGCGGCATGTTCAGCACAGACGCTGAACATGCCGCCATTTCGTTTAACAAAGAGATCCCCGGCGTGACCAAAGTCACACCGGGGATCCTGTTTTTACTTATCAGGGTGTGTATCCTGCCTCAGCCGTCATATCCGTTCGGAAACCGTGACTGCCACGTCCAGGCGTCCCGGCACATATCCGCAACGCTGCGCTCGGCACGCCAGCCCAGCTCAGCCTCCGCAAGAGACGGGTCGGCATAGCTGACCGCTATATCCCCGGCCCTTCTCGGGCCAACGGACACCGGGATATGAACGCCGGTAGCAGTCTCGAAGGCGCTCACAAGCTCCATGACGCTGCACCCTCTGCCCGTACCCAGATTATATATCTTCAGCCCTCCGAGCTTTTCCAGCGCGGCGGCATGGCCTCCGGCGAGGTCGACAACATGGATATAGTCCCGCACGCCCGTTCCGTCCGGCGTATCGTAGTCGTCGCCAAACACTGTCAGCTGCGGAAGCTTTCCGGCGGCGACCATCGTTATATACGGCATGAGATTATTCGGTATACCGTTCGGATTCTCGCCGAGCAGACCGCTCGGATGTGCGCCGATCGGGTTGAAATAGCGCAGGATAGTGATGTTCCACTCTCCGTCCGATGCGTACAGATCCTCGAGTATCTGTTCTATCATCGCCTTTGTCTGTCCGTAAGGGTTTGTTATCCTCCCGCGGGGGCACTTTTCATTCATCGGCATCGTTTCCGGTTCGCCGTAAACCGTCGCCGACGAGGAAAACACCATGTTTTTAACGCCGTGTTCCCGCATCACGTCAAGCAGCGTGACAGTGCCTCCGATATTGTTGTCATAGTACATGAGCGGCTTCTCCACCGACTCTCCGACGGCCTTGAGCCCGGCAAAATGAATGCAGCAGCCGATATCCTCTTTCCCGAATATATTCTCCAGCGCGGCCCGGTCTCTGATATCGCAGCGGTAGAACACCGGCTTCTTTCCGGTTATCATGCCGATATGCTCCACTGCCTTTTCCGACGAGTTGGAAAGATTGTCGGCGATTATGACCCGGTGCCCCCTTTCCGTCAACTCGACGGCCACATGGCTTCCGATATATCCGGCGCCTCCGGTCAGCAGTATGTTCATGTATTTCCCTCCTTGATGAACACTTCAAGCGTATCTCCATCCAGAAGCACGGCTTTCCCGTTCTCCAGCGCGTAGACCCGCGCGCAGCCCGGCAGCACGGTGGTTCTATGGGTGGTTATTATAACGGTGCGTCGGATATCTCCCGAAAGGATATTGCTGAGCACCTGTTTCTCCGTTTTGAAGTCCAGCGCGCTCGTGGCCTCGTCCAGAAGCATAACGGGTGCACTGCTGAGTATGGCTCTGGCTATTGCGAGACGCTGTATCTGCCCCTCGGACAGGCCGCTGCCGCGCTCGCCAAGCCGGGTCTCCATGCCCTCCGGCAGAGCAGAAACAAAGTCCCAGGCACACGCAAGACGCAGTGCGCGCTCCAGCTCTGCATCGGTCGCCGTGCGGTTCGTAAGCCGCAGTGTTTCGGAAATACGACCGGAAAAGACCACCTTCTCCTGCGCGACATAGGTCACAAGTCCGCGCATGGACGCGCCGAGCCTTTCGGAAAGCCCTCCGCTTTCAAAATATATTCCGCCGGAATCCGGAGTTATGAGTCCGAGCAGCAGGCGGATCAGCGTCGTTTTACCGCCTCCGGACGGGCTGACGATGCCTATTATCTCACCCGGCCCCGCATGGAGCTCAAGGCCGGAAAACACTCTGCGGCCGTCGTTATATGAGAACGATACGTCCTTCATCATAACGGAAACGCCGTTTTCCCCTGCCTTTTGCATAAAGGCCTCCGTCTCCTCCGTTGCACGGGTATCCTCCGCCGGAAGCGAGACTATCGTCATTATCCTCCGGGCGGAGACCGTCGCCGAAACGGCGGACGGGACAAGCGAGACCAGCGCTGAAAACGATGACGAGCCAAGGGACGTGAGCTGAATGAACAAAACCATCGTTCCGAAGCTTATATACCCGCTCCAAAGTCTGTAAACGCCCCAGAAAAGACAAAGGCAGGACACCGCAAGTCCGCACGCGGACATGACGAGGTTTGATTTGACCGAGAACAGATTATAATCAAGGCTTACGCCGCGGTATATCTCCTGAAGCGCATCAAGTCTCGAAGCGAAAGACGCCTTGAGGTCAAAGGCCTTTACCGCCTGAAGATTTTGCAGCGTCTCCTCGTAAAACGCCGTCATTTCCGCCTGAGTATCGCGCATTTTCCTGCCGAATTCACGCATTTTGGTAACAAAGAAACGCGAGAGAAAAACCGATACCGGCGCGCTTACAAACGCGATAAGCGCCATCACGGGATCGTAGGCCAGAATCACCGCCAGTGTCGCGGCAAACTGTACCGTACTAGTCATAAGGCTGGGTATCCAGCCCAGAACGCTGTCCGCGACCGTCTGTACATCGCTGTTCACGCGGGTCAGAAGATCACCCGAATGGTATTCAAGGGACGCCTGCCAGTCAACATCAAGAAAGCGGCGAAAAACATCCGCCCGTATCTCGTTCGAGGCGCGGACCGATACCTTTGCGCTGAAGCGGCGGATCACGGCGCTAAGCCCGATCCGGCCGGTGCCGAGCGCGAGATACGCCCCCGCTACCCAGCCTATAACCGCGGTGTCGCGCCCGACGACCGCGTCGATCAGATATTTTGACGCTACGCCGGACGCAAGTCCCGCCGCGGTCGACAGCAGCCCCAGAAGAATATATACCGCTTCCGCTCTCTTATATCCGGATGTATATCCATATATCCACTTTGTCTCTGCGATCATCTCGCGCAGGAAGCCTTCTTTCAGCTTCCTGATGATCTTTTTCAGCATTGGCGCACCGCTCTCCGCTCAATTTCCTTTCTCTTTTCCCTTTGAATAGCCGTAGCCATACTTCTTCCCATATTTATAGCCATAGCCATAACCGTAGCCGTAACCGTAACCATAGCCGGAAGAGGAAGCCGAAGCAGAAGCTCTGTTGAAAACATAGGCGCAGATATCCGCTCCGTTTTCCGCGAGAGAGCTCATCCCCTCCGATATCTGTGCGGCGGAGGCATAATCCTCGCGGATAACATACACGACCTTATCCACATGGCGGCTTATGACCGAAGCGTCCGCCATAATGGCGCACGGAGGAGTATCGACGATGATGTAATCAAACATCGGCCTGAGCATACGGAACACTCTGTCTATTATCCCGTGCCGCAGAAGAGGCGCCGGGTCGGCGACGACCTCATCCCCCGCAAACACATAGAGGTTTGTATTCTCAAAGCGCAGGAAAGATATCTTCTCCCCGCTCTTGCCAAGGCACTCTGCCAGTCCTGCGGAAGGCGTTTTGAACCCGAGAAGCGTCTTTACGCTCTGGCCCCTGAGGTCCGCGTCTATTAGAAGTGTCTTTTTTCCGTCCTTTGCAAGGGCTATCGCAGTGTTGGCGGCGACAGTCGTCTTGCCCTCGGACGGCAAAGAGCTTGTGAACATGATTATTTTCCCGCTCCCGTCGCCAAGCTTGCGCACAAGCTTCAGACGTAAAAGACGGAAAGCCTCGCAGAATCCGGAATCCGATTCCATACGCGATATCACAAGCCCGGCATCAGCATTGCTGCGGCGGCGCTTTGCCCCGACGCCCGGAACACTTGCAAGGCACTCCAGATTTGTGATTTTCCTCACGTCGGACGTGCTTGTGCATGTTTTGCGCGCGGCCGACAGCACGGCAAGCACCGCCGCGCTCAGCACAAGCCCGAGCAGAACACCCTTGCAGGCGCTGCGCTTCCACGAAACGGTATTATAGGGCTTTTCCGCAAGCTCCGGCTCCCGGCTGACAACAAGCTGGGTCTCCCCGACGACCTGGCGGCTGACCTGCGGATAGACCTGCATGACCGCACGGATTATGTCATAGGCGTCCTGCGCCGACGAGCTTGCAACAGTCAGGACGAAAAAGTTTGTATCCGCGACCGAGGACGAGCTTATATCCCCGTTTATGGCGCTCGTGCCCAGTTCCTGGCACAGCAGTTCCCTCATGACCTCCGACCGGAGGATATACGGAAATGTCTCCGCAACGAGCTTTGC
>CAKSXP010000170.1 GCA_934515035.1 uncultured Oscillospiraceae bacterium | reverse complement strand
CGCCAATGCGCTGCGTTGAGGGACAGTGCGTGTTTTTCCCGGTCAACGGTGAGCCGCATCTCGTGATAGCCGATCTGCCGGCGCGCCATATCCCGCGTATGCCCTGGATGGAGGGACGCATACATTCGCTGCTGGGCTTTTACAAGCCGACGGCCGTCGATTCCTATGACCCCATCCTGAACAACTATGTCAACTGGGCGGGGGAGCTCATGGCGGAATACGGCGTGAGCAACATGCCGCTCGGACTGGACGGGACCGCGCTGCAAATGCTGTTTGCACAGGCTTTCGAGAGAAAGGGAATTACATGTGTACACGGAAAACCGGTCATGGACTGGGCGCGAATGATAAAAAGCGAGGATGAGATCAATATAATGCGCATCGCCTGCGCGAACGCGGAGAAGGCGCATGCCGCCGTTGCGGACGCCATCCGTCCCGGCGCAAAGGAGTGCGACATCGTTGCGGCCGGAATAAAGGCCCTGTATGAAGAGGGGGTCGATCACACGGAGGACTTTGTCTGCATGTCCGGCCCAAACACGAACCCGTATGGCCTTACATTCGGCGACAGAATGATACGTCCGGGGGACCTCGTATATGTCGATGTTGACGGAGACGCTTTCATGGGCTACCGCACCTGCATTTACCGCACGTTCTGCTGCGGCAAGGCGACACAGGAGCAGAAGGACACTTATCAGGAATGCTATGACATGCTGTACAGCGCGATCAACAAGGTCAGAGCGGGCGTGACCGATCTGGAGGTCATGGCGGAATGGCCGGACAGCCCGAAATACTGGGGCTATGACACCTGGGGCGAGGTCGCGCCGCTTGCTACCGGCCACGGTATCGGACTTACGCTGCATGACAGGCCGTTCCTCAGCTGCGTGAACCGCGCAACGCCGGGACATCAGGCAACGGAGCTGCAAAAGAATATGGTCATCTGCCTCGAGACCTGGACCGGCAAAAAGGGCGGGGATCACGGAGTGCGTCTGGAAGAAATGGTGCTGGTCAAGGACGACGGCTTTGAGGTCCTTTCAAAGTTCCCGGTCAAGGCGCTTATGGAGTGCTGGCGTCCGTATTGAGAAAAATGGACATGGAAAAAATAACATGCTGCGGAGGAGGAACTATCGGCGCGGGCTTTGCTTACTGCTTTGCCTGCGCGGGCTTCTCCGTGTATATTCTTGAAGTAAAGCAGGAGGCGGCGGAAAACGCTCTGTCGCGCGTCTCGGAGATATGCGCTTCGATGCGGGCGCTTGGGGCAGAGACGGATGCGGAGGCGATACTGTCCCGCATTACGGTGGGCACGGACCCCGGACAGGCATATGCCGGCGCGTCGCTCGTTCAGGAGAGCGGACCGGAAAATCTGGATATAAAACGCGCTCTGCTGGCCACGGCGGAGGAATATATTCCCCGGAACTGCGTCTATGCCAGCAGTACGTCCAGTCTGTCCATCTCGGATATAGCGGCGAACGCCGCTCACCCGGAGCGCTGCTTTGGAGCGCATCCGTTCAATCCGGTCCACCTGATACCGCTGGTGGAGCTGACAAAAACGGATACAGGTTCCGAGGCGGCGCTTTCGCGCGCGATGGAGCTTTACAGGCGCTCGGGCCGGGAGCCCGTGGCCGTGAACAAAGAGAGACCGGGCTTTATAGCGAACCGGATACAGCATGCGGTCCTGCGCGAGGTCATAGCGATGGTGACGGAAGGCGTGTGCTCGCTTGACGACGCCGACAGGGCGCTTGTATACGGACCGGGGCTCCGCTGGGGCGCTATCGGACAGGGACTTATCGGGGAACTGGCGTCTCCCGAGGGCGCAAAAGCCTTTAATATCGCCTTCAGATCCGCCAGCGAGCGTATCTTCAGCGACCTGAGCTGCATGACCCGAATACCGGATAGCTGGCCGGAGCTCTGTGCCGAGGGCGTCGAGAGAGAAAAAGCGCAGAACCCGGACTTTATCGGGCACACGCCGGAGGAGATCGCGGCGTTTCGCGACAGGGTGCTCATCGAACTGCTGAAGCTGCACGGGAAACTGTGAAAAAACATTCTTCACCGGACCCGGGCTTTGTGATATGATGCTGTAAAGGGGGGCGCGGATATATGGAGATACGGCAGCTTGAATACTTTGTGACCGTAGCCGAGCAGCTCAATTTCAGCCGCGCGGCGGAGCTTTTGTATGTCACACAGCCGCTCCTGAGCAAGCAGATCGCAGAGCTTGAAAAACAGCTTGGCGTAAAGCTGTTTCTCAGGAACCGCCGTTCGGTCAGGCTGACGCCCGCGGGCGCGGCACTGCTTCACGAGGCGAAGATAATACTGCTGCGTTTCGGAAATATTCCAAAGATCGTAATGGACGCCGACGCCGGGATAGGATTGGGCGGCAGCCTCCGCGTCGGATATGAGCAGGTGTTCGAGAGGACGGTAATAACAGAGGCTCTGTACCGCTTCCATGCCCGGTATCCCGACGTGAGCTGTGCGGCGGAATGCTATGATCTCTCGCGGATCATGCATGCGCTGAACGGAGAGGGGATCGACCTTGCCTTCACGCTGCTGCCCAATGACCGCCTCGGTCAGGATTATGAGGTAATGAAGGTCGGGCATGACGTCCTGTCGCTCGTCGCGGCGGCGCCGCTTCTGGAAGGCAAAGACCTTGAAACCGCCCTGAAGCTGGTTGAAGCCATGCCGCTGTATCTGCTGAGCCATGATATGCGCGGACTTAATTCCAGCCTGAAGGTCCTGATACAGGCGGGGATATCGCCCCAGTCCTTTTTCATGGACAGTGTCTCGACAATACTCATGAACGTTGAGGCGGGGGCCGGGGTGTCCCTGCTCCCGACCAAGGTGATAGAGACCTATTCCAGCAGAAATCTGGCGCATATTCCGATAGAAAACTCGGAATTTGCAAAGCTCGATATGGCGGCCTGCTGGAGAAAGGATTGCGTCAATCCGCTCATCCAGCTATTTATAGGCGAACTGAATTACGGGGCGGAGAAACCGGCGCGCTTTTCATCTTTGTGACAGAAATTCGCGCCATGCGTTATATATGCCCAGCAGACGGGCGTCCAGATATTTCAGCGCCGCCTGCTCCAGCTCCTGCGGGACGCCGAAGAAATGCTCCGCAATACCGCAGCAGATCGCTGCCAGCGTGTCGCTGTCCCCGCCGACGGAGACGGCTGTGCGCACGGAGTCCTCGAACGAATCGGCCTCCAGAAACGCCTCGATCGCCTGCGGAACGGTTTCCTGACAGGTCTCGTTGAACTCATAGCTGTCCCGTATGGAGTCGATCGTGAAATCGAGCGCATAGTAGTCCCGGTTGATCCTGCGGCGTATCTCGTCTTTGGAGGCGCCGCTTTTCGCCATAAATCCGGCGATGACCGTGGCCTCTGCGCCCTTGATGCCCTCCGGATGCCCATGAGTCACGGCGGTCACCGCGCGGGAGAGCGCCTTTGCCTCCGCCTCCGTGCGGGCGATATCGATGACGGGGCTTATGCGCATGGCGGCGCCGTTTCCGAAGCTGTCATAGGGCTTCGGGGCGTCGGAGTACATCCAGTCATAGAAACGCCCGCCGTATCCGCAGGCCGGGTACGGCCGTCCCACATGCTGCATCTCTCGAACGGCGTTCTGAGCCAGCGCGTCCAGATAGGCTTCGCCGGGGGACGTGTCCATTATCGCCTGTGCAACGGCGAGGGTCATGATGCTGTCGTCGGTTGCAAAGCAGCCGTCGCCGAACAGTTCAAAGTCTTTTGCGCGGTAATTGCTGAATTCAAAGCGGGAACCCGCAATATCGCCGATAATTGCGCCGATCATGATTTAATACCTCCATAAAATGCCGCGGAACGATTTTCCGCCAACTTAAACGTTTCTCCCCGGAGTTTTCCGGGGAGAAACGTTTTTTTATCCAAGATTGAGCTGTCTCTTTTTCCAGCTTCCGCTGAAATAGTATATCAGGCCGATTATTGTCGGCACATATCCAGCAAAGACGCTGCCGAGCCAGAAGCCCATGACGCCCATGTCGAAAACTATGCCGAGCAGCATTGCAAGCCCGATGCGGGCAACGATGCCGTCGCAGATGCCGATGAACAGCGAGAGCCTGCCGTGGCCCAGACCGTTGATAAGAGCCATGAACGGGTTTCGCGTTGCAAAGCCGAAGAAGTTGAGTATCGCTATCGGCGCATAGACGGAGGCCATCGCGAGGACCTCGGGGTCGGTATTGAACAGGGAGAACACGCCTTCCGCGTCGATCAGCATCACGGCCGTGAGCACGAGAGCGAAAGCAATATTTATGAACATCGACAGCCAGATGACCTTTTTGATGCGGTCGAACTTGCCCGCGCCGAAGTTCTGGCCGACCATGGAAGAGCCGGCGGTACCGAACGACTGTGTGATGACGCTCATGACCAGAGCGATCTTGTTGCCGACGCCGGTGACCGCGCTGATAACGACTCCGTAGGAGTTTATGTAGGAGTTGACGAACATCGAGGAGATCGTTATCGCGCTCATCTGGAGGGCGAGAGGCACACCCAGCTTGGCCAGCGCCTTCAGGCTGGGCAGATCGATCTTGAAG
>CAKSXP010000169.1 GCA_934515035.1 uncultured Oscillospiraceae bacterium | reverse complement strand
GTACAAGAAAAATTATCACAACTTGAAATTAAAGATGCAGACTCAGATGTGATTTTTGAAGAAGAGAAAAAAGTTTTAACAAGTAAGGAATATGAGAAATTGAAGAAACTAGCATTAAAGTCAGCAAAAGATTTTTTACAATTATATGAAAAGATACCGGATAAAGATGAAAGTTGTTTACCGTTTAGAAGTACCTTTTATGGACAAATTCCCAGGACAGCAAGAGAAATGTATGAACATACAAAGAATGTAAACAGCTATTATTTCGGCGAGATCGGGATAGAGGCGGACAATGAGGGAAGCATTGCCGAATGCAGGGAGCGGGGCTTTGCGCGGCTGGAGAAGCGTCCGGACTTCCTTAAAAACACGGTATATTGCGGAAGCTGGGATGAAGAGTGGTCGCTGCGGAAGGTATTGCGCAGATTTATCTGGCATGACCGGATCCACGCAAAAGCGATGTATCGGATGGCGGTGAAAACATTTGGCGGGGACGTGATACCAAATATATTTTTCTTCGATCTATAATGTCCCGACCGCCGGAATGTGTAAGGCGAGTAGAATAAAAGATCCTGCCCGGAGTTTTATTCCGGGCAGGATCTGCTGTTTTGTAATGGGGCGCCGGTCATAATTCAGGCGCGGTTCTTTTTGCCGAGCGTATATATTATAACGCAGAGCGCCGCAAAAACGACTCCGAGGGCCAGCGCCGCAAGATAGATTTTTGTGTTTCCGACGGCATCCGGCGTTTTGGCGCTGCCTTTATCGGGCGCGATCAGGTCAGTGTGCTCTCCGCGTTCGACGTGCGGAAGATCGCGGTTTTCCGGGTCGGAAAGACATACCCAGATCCTGCGCCAGCCGTAATAATAACCGATGGCCGCCCATTCAAGTCCGTTTTCGTCGGTCCAGCAGTCTGTAAAGACGAGCTCCATGCCGTCACCGGTGTATTCATCGACGTGCATGGTGGATTCATTCGGCTCTCCGCCGGGGTAATTCCAGGCGACAAGGTCCATTCCGGCGTAATCATTTGCGTTTCCTTCGAATGAATAAAACTCCCCGCTGTGTTCCTCATAAAAAGATTCATAGTCGTAGACGAGCACAAGGCTGTCCATGGGCACCCAGCCGGAGTATACGCCTTCCTCGTCCTCGGACCAGTCGTAGCTCTGTACAGGCTCATTATTCTCGTCATAGGAAAACTGGATAACGCCCCAGAGTTCCCCTTTGTTGTCGCTGGTAGTGAAGGAGACATACATCTCGCAGCCGTTGGGCAGAACGGCGACCGTCGTTTTTCCGTTGGGGGAAGTGCGCACGGTAACAGAACCGCTCTCTCCGTTGAGGATATATGAACGCCCCAGGTAGTCGCATTCATCATAATTCGCCATATAGTATTTGTCGATGGGCGTCCATATGACGTCGGCAAAGGCAGAGCCGCAGAGACATAGCGCCGTTATACATACGAGGATAAGGGCAATAATGCGTTTTGTCATGGTATTCATCTCCCGTCATTTCATAAATATCTGACGCTCGTTTCAGGATAAGGTTCCGCCTCTTTGAACTTTTTTATCAAATGAGACTCCCTGATAGTGAAAAATGCTTATTGATAATGATGAATGCATGTTATAAAATTCTGTTATAAGGAAAAATCAGCATGAATTACAGGAGGAGTTTTAATGAAGCCGAATGAAAAATTCCCTCATCTTCTGTCTCCGCTGAAGATAGGAAAACTGACCTTCAAGCACCGCATGATGTCATCGCCGACATCGCTGGCAGAGGTCGGACAGGATGGTTCGCTTACGCCTGAAAATATCGACTATTACCAGCTCAGAGCGCTGGGGGGCGCGAGCCTTGTCACGATCGGTGACTGCGTCGTGGACTTCGACACCGGCAGGGGACACCCGCTCCAGATCGGTATCAACGAGCCTGCCGCGTTATATTCCCTCACAAAATGCGCGGACGCCATCCATGCCGGCGGCGCGCTGGCCGCCGTGCAGATCGACCACTGCGGAGAGCTCGGTTCACCTGAGTTCATGCGCAACGGCAAGGACCCGATAGGCCCGGTCGAGTTTGTGGACGAATACGGAGATTTTATCCGCGGTATGACCACTGAGGATATCGAACACATGGCAGACTGCTATGCCGACGCTGCGGAGACGGCGAAAAACTGCGGCTTTGACATGGTCCAGGTACACTGCGGTCATGGCTGGCTCATCCATCAGTTCATCTCGGAACTATCAAACAAGCGCACCGACGAATACGGCGGCTCCTTTGAAAACCGAATGCGTTTTCCGCTGCTGGTGCTCAACCGCATCCGCGAGCGCGTCGGAAAAGGCTTCCCAATCGAGGCGCGAATCAGCGCAAGCGAGCTTCTGCCGGAGGGATACGGCATTGAGACCGGCATCGAGATAGCCAAAGCGCTTGACGGCGTTGTTGATCTTATCCACGTTTCCGCCGGTACACAGAAGGTGCCGTATTCCGCAGTGCTGATGCACCCGCCGATATTCTCCCCCGAGGCTCCGTTCGCGGAGTATGCAAAGGCAATAAAGGCCGTTGTCAAAACGCCGGTATCCCTCGTCGGCGCCGTCCATGATCCGGAGCTGATGGAGAAACTCATCGCGGAAGGATACTGCGACTGCATAGCGATGGGCCGCGCTCTTGTCGCGGACCCCTTCCTGCCGAACAAGGTCGTGAAATGCCAGGAGCATCTGATAACGCCCTGTCTGCGCTGCCTTGACTGCGAGGGCAGCATGCACGACACGCGCACAATGCGCTGCGCTGTGAATCCGTATGCCGGACGCGAAAAGATGAAGCTCTGCGAGCAGCCGGCAAAGCAGTCGCGCCGCGTTCTTGTCGCCGGAGGCGGCCCCGCGGGCGCTATGGCGGCCATAACCGCTGCCGAGCGCGGACACAAGGTCATCCTCGTCGAGAAGAAGGACCATCTCGGCGGCGCGCTGGAGTTTGCCGACAGCGTGGATTTCAAGGTCCAGCTCAAAAAGCTGCGCCTGAGCCAGGAGGTCAAGCTGCGCGAGTACGGAGTCGACGTCCTTCTCGGCACTGCCTGCACGCCTGAGCTCGTGCGTGAAATAGACCCCGACGTCTTTATCATCGCGATCGGTGCGGAGCCTCTGCGCCTGCCGATAACGGGACTGAACGACGAAAATGTGACCTTCGGCGCGGATTATCCTGGTATGCAGAAGCTCAAAGGACAGAAGATCGTTATCTGCGGCGGCGGACTTATTGGCTGCGAGACCGCGCTGCACCTGGCCAAAGAGGGCAGGGAGTGCACGATCATCGAGATGCTGCCCCAGGTAGCCGGGGACTGCAACTTCATGCACCGCATGGCGCTCATTCCGGAGCTGGAGGCCAATGTTGAGATAAAGACCTCGCACCGCGTTGCGCGTATCGAAAAGAACGCCGTCTATGCCGTTGATGAGAACGGCATTGAGCAGAAGTTCGAGTGCGACGCCGTGGTCGTCGCCATGGGCCTCACGCCGAGGAGCGCGGAGGTTGACGAGCTTCGCGGCATCGTTGCGGAGACGGTCGTCATCGGCGACTGCTCAAAGTCCGGCCGTATACTCCATGCGACGCGGGCCGGATGGGAAGCGGCGCTCAATATAGGCTGAAAAAATAAAACAAATTTACATATCAGGAGGATAGCTATGTTTACAACTGCGCAGCTTGCAGACCGCTGGTTTGACAAGCGAGAGATCCAGAATCTGGCGGGCAAGTATGTCACGAGCCTGCTCCTCATGCGGGACAGTACGATATTCGACGATTTCTGGGCCGGGTCCGGGGATGTCTGCCTCAGCTTCAATGACGGTTCCTATGTCGGAGAAGAAGCCGTGCGCGGCTATTATGCGGCATCTGCGGAGATAACGGCAAAGAAATCCGCATTTATCAGAGATTTGTTCCCCGAAAAGCTCGGAGACCTCTTCGACGAAGAGATCTTCGGCGTCGGCCAGCTCAGAGCAATGCCGATCACGACTCCGGTCATCGAGATAGCGGAGGACGGAAAGACCGCAAAGGGCATCTGGCATGTCCAGGGCTCGGAGAACGGCGTAACGCCCTATGGCCCGCTGTCCTACTGGACTCTCGGCTTTATCTGTATCGACTTTGTCAAGGAGGGCGATGACTGGAAGCTCTGGCACGTCCTGCATGCAGTGGATATCCACAACCCCATGGGCGAAAACTGGGTCGAGCCGAAGCAGCACGAGCTCATGGATGGCTTTGAGTCCCTTGCGGAACTGAAGCTCCCGGCTTACAGCGTCGAGCGGACCAATTTTGCCGGCTATTCCGCCGACAGACCGTTCACGGCGCCCCCGCGTCTGCCGGAACCCTACGGGACATTCGGCGAGACCTTCAGCTACGGCGTTTGAGAGGAGGCAGAAATCAATGTATAAGCTCAGACAGTTTACAGACGACGAGACCATACGCAGAGTGTGGGACGTTGAGGACATTAAAAACCTTATCAGCAGATTTACATATTTTGAGGCCGGAAACAGGCGCGAGGAAGCACTTGACACATTCTGGGTCAAAAAGCCCGAAAATACGGCGACGGCGTCCTTCGGACGCAACTG
>CAKSXP010000168.1 GCA_934515035.1 uncultured Oscillospiraceae bacterium | reverse complement strand
GCGTAGAGCAGCGGAAGCGTTCCGGTGCTGACAAGGGAGGAGGTCTCCGCAAGACCGGCGGCAAGCGAGGTATATGTCCGGGAGATGTGCATGATTATAATGGAATAATCAATAAAGCCAAAGGCGAAAAGGCATATCCCGGCGATGTAGAGAACGAACTCCTTCTTCATCCTGAAGGGGACGTATTCCTTCGGCTCAGGCTCGAACTGTTCCGGGTTCGGGAATTTGCGCTTTGTCACAAACAGCATTATGATCGTGACCGCGCCGGGGATCGCAAGAACGGCAAAGCAGAGCGAATATATCCGGAAGGTCGTGCCGTCGGTTTTGAACAGCATCACAAGATACAGCAGCACGGGGCCGAGGAATGCGCCGATCTGGTCGAGGACCTCCTGTATGCCGAAGCTTTTGCCGACGCCTTCCTGCGAAGCGGCAAAGGACATGATGGTGTCCTTCGCGGGCTTTTTGATGGCCTTGCCCATGCGCTGGATGACGAGCAGCGCGCAGGCCATTACCCAGCCGTGCTCTCCGACAAGGGCGAGCGCGGGTACGGCCAGCACGTCCAGTATGTAGCCGGCGATGGTCATCGGCCAGTAGCGCTTTGTTTTGTCGGTCAGCTTGCCGAATACATAGCGCATGGAATATCCGATCAGCTCGCCCAGTCCGGAGATGAAGCCTATCGTCCCGGCGGAGGCGCCCAGCAGGGCCAGATATGCGCCGCGTATGCTGCTTGCGCCTTCGTGCGTCATGTCCGAGAACAGGCTGACTATGCCGAACAGAAGAATGAACAGCATGGCCTGGGAAAGCTTTTTCTTTTTGTTATTCTCCATCACGGTCTCCACTTCTGATTATTTTTTCCATCTCCGGGAAGCCCGCCCGGCTCTCCGCCTTGCAGCGCCGGTAGACGATGTCGAGAAGCCTTGAAAACTCCTTCCTTTCGTCCTCGTCCAGCGGCTGTATCAGCCATTCGTAAAAGGCGGCTTCAACGTGCGCCTTGGAGTTCTTGAGCTCTTCGGCCTTCTGCGTTGCAAACAGAAGCCTGCTGCGCCCGTCGCCGGGATTCTCCGCGCGGGTGATATAACCCTTTGCCTCGAGGTTGGCGGTCTGTCTTGCCACCGCTCCCTTGTCCATGCCGGTGATGCGGCATACATCCGCCTGCGTGATGCCGGGGTTTTTGCGTATGGCGTGGATAACGTCAAATTCCGATGTGCCTATACCGTCCTGCCGGAGCGTGCGGACGGTGAATTTGCTCACCTCGCGCGATATTTTTGTGATCTTTCTTTTTGTGATGTCCATATGCGCCTCCAAAAAAGATGTAGCATCAACTAAAATGGATGATACTACATCTTTCTGCGGCTGTCAATATGCAGCTGTTCAGAAAGCGGGAGCTTGAGGTAAAAAACGCAGAAAAGGCACGCTTCAAAGCGTGCCTTTTTTGCAGTGTACTATTATCAAATGATGCAGGGCTCAGTCCGGAGTCGCTGCATACCAATAGAAGGAATAGTCCTTGCCGTTCACCGTGAAGGTGAGACGCGCCGAACCGTCGGCCACCACCGTGAGCTCGACCGAACCGTCCGCCGCCTTCTGTACCGTTGCGACCTCCGGGTTTTCGTTTCGCACGGTGTAGTCCGTGATCGTCTTTCCGTCCAGCATGGGCCAGAGCTTGTAGCTGCCCTCCCAGGTGCCAAAGGCCTCGCCCGGATAAATGTCATGCTCTCCCCAGCGGAGGGTGACGTTTTCCGGGTCATCCGGCACGCAGACGTCGCCGTCGAAGCCCTCCGTTACCCAGATGAAGGAATAGTCCTTCCCATTGTAGTGAACGGTGAGGGGCGTTATTCCGTTGCCGATCACGCTCACGGCTATTTTGCCGTCCGCGGTCTTCCGGTGGTAGAGAATACCGTCCCGGTCCACCGTGTAGGTGAAGTCTGTCACCCGCTGCCCGTTCACCATCACATCGAGAAAATACACCCATTTCCACGCGCCGAACTGCTCTCCCGGCTTCACGACGTTGCCCTTGAAGATAAGTGTCAGGTCGCCGTCCGGGGCGTCGCCCACGTTGACCTTGGCGTCGGAATGCCAGTAAAAGCGGTAGTCCGTGCCGCCGATCGTGACGGTGATGGTCTCCGTGCCGCTGCCGATCACCTTGACCCTGATCCCGCCGTCTGCCGTGCGGCTGTGGGAGAGTATGGCGCTGCCGCCCACCGTGTAGGTATAGTCCGTGACACGCTTTCCGTCCAGCGTGGGATAGAGCACATGCTCACCCGAACCGCTGCCGAAGGTCTGGCCGGGGCGGATCTTCACGCCGTCCAGCTCCATCATCACGTCCTTCACCGCGGCCTTATCCGCGATGGTATTCGCAGTTGCCTGATCGGTGAGATTGTAGCGCACCATCATATTCAGCACCGCATCCAGACTGGTGTCGGCGCTGCACCAGACGTCCGGCTCGTAGCCCTTATAGTCCACGTTCTCCATCACATAGGGGAAGGTGAGGCTCACGCCGAAGTAGAGGTACATGCCCGTGTTGGGCAGGGTCATCGAGATATCGTTTCCGCAGAGCTGGTAGCCGCCGGAGTTGGTGCCGATGACGATGGTGTTGTCCAGCGTCTTGAGGAAGTTCAGCATACTCTCGCCGGAGGAGGCGCAGCCGTCGTCCACCAGCACGATGATGGGAATGTCGTTATTCTGGAATACGCCGGTCTGCTTGAACTGCTGGAAGCTGCCTGCCAGCCCGGAGCCCTCGCTCATCGCCGCCGCGCGGAGCTTGCTGTAACGGTTGCCCACCGCCACGCTGTATTTCGGCGCTGTTCCGGTGAAATTCCGGACCCAGTTACCAGCGTACTGGTCGTTGCCGCCATGATTGGCGCGCAGGTCGAAGACGATGGCCCTGGCGTCACGGGCATCCTTCCCGCTGGCCATAAAGTCCTGAAGATCTGCGTCATAGTCCCCCACGAAGCTGCGCACCGAGATATACTGGATGCCGTTTTCACGGAAGCTTTTCACATCCGGACGCAGCAGGGTCCCGGAGTAGGCGCGGCTCTGCGTCCACGCAGCCGTTTCCGTTTTTGTTTTGCCGGAAGCGTTCTGGTAGGTCAGAGTGCAGCTTTTCACCTCCGTCAGCGGCACGAACAGGACCGGGGCGTAGACCAACTCTCCGTCCTCCGTCAGGGTCAGCCGGATGCTCACCCGGCTGTCGGAGCATTCCCGGAGATACCAGCGCTCGCCGCCCTCTACCTTATAGTAGCTGCCGTCTTCCGCATAGAGGCGCAGACCGTCCACATAGAAATACTCATACCGGACGTCCGCTTCCGAAGCTCTGGTACAGAAAACGGCGTGGGCGTCGCGGGCAAAGCTCATCTCATCGGCGATCTTATCCTCCAGATCAGTCACCTTCACCGTGGTGAACTGCGCCAGCCACTGGGTAACGTTCCGCTGCGCCGTCTCGAACTTGTCCGCGCCGAAATAGTAGTAGGCGCAGTATGCGCTGCGCAGGGCGCGGAAGAGGAGGTCAACGTCGCTCTCCGCCTCGGCGCGGGACACCGTGGTCCGGTGGGCGGAGCTTTCCAGCAGCGCACTGATCTCGCTGTCCGTCAGCAGATCTGCGGTGGAGTCGCTGACCGTATAGCGGTCCAGCGCGGAATCATCCACCGGCGTGGTGACCGTAGTCCTGTGCCGGGCGGAGACATCTGTCAGCACCCGATAGAACTGAAGCTTATTTTCGTCGTTAAGGTCGATAGCGCCTGATTCGGCAAGAGACTCCAGCAGCGTCCGGCTGCTGTCCTTGTAGGCGGCGGAAAGTGCGTTATAGGAGATGACCGCCAGATCTCCCCGGAGGAAGGCGGTGCTTTTCGGATATTCGCCTGCGGTAAAGCCCAGCTTGTCCGAAAGCTCCCATGCGGCGTCCCACTTGAAATCGGTCTGGCTGGAGTATCCCAGCGCACGCAGCACAAAGGTGAGGTATTGCGAATCCGTCACCGCTGCCGTGGAGCCGAACTGTGTTCCGCTGATGCCGTTTGTCAGCCCGTTCTCATAGGCGTAGCCAACGTAGGGGACCGCCCACTTGGGCACATCGGTAAAGGGCGTGGTCCAGTTTCCCGCCAGAGCCTCGCTCTCCCTGCCAAGCAGCCGCACCAGCATGGTGACTGCCTCTGCCCGGTTGGGGGCTGTGTCCAGAGCAAAGTTCGGCTCTCCGTCCGCCCCATAGCCGACTCCCCTGAACAAACCCAGGTCATACAGTGCCTCCGCCGCCTGCCTGGGTTCAGTCACGCC
Source organism: uncultured Oscillospiraceae bacterium (assembly GCA_934515035.1). Taxonomy (GTDB): domain Bacteria; phylum Bacillota; class Clostridia; order Oscillospirales; family Oscillospiraceae; genus CAKSXP01. Next base: position 313 of record CAKSXP010000168.1, on the reverse strand, counting down.
GCCGCTTTCGGCATAAGCAGCCGGAACGACGGACAGGCACAGCAGCGCCGCAAGAACAATGGTCAGTATTCGCTTCATTACTCAGGTCTCCCTTCAAATCGCTGATCGCAGTATACCATAGATAGAAAATGCGGGCAAGCCGGAGAGCGCCCGACCCGGCATAAAAAATCGCGGGGACATCCGGCACGGGCTTTTTCCGCTGCCGGACTTAAAATTTTTTGGAAAAAACAAGAGATCCGAACCTTTGACCAATCGGTCTAAGGTTCGGATCATCTCGTTTGGTGGACGATACAAGACTCGAACTTGTGACCTC
>CAKSXP010000167.1 GCA_934515035.1 uncultured Oscillospiraceae bacterium | reverse complement strand
CCGACCGGCTCTCGGGTACGCGCAGAAAGCCCGCGCACTGCTCAAACGCCTTGGGGCCCAGCTTCGGCACCTTCAGAAGCTGCTTTCTGGAGATGAACGGACCGTTTTCCTCCCTGTAAGCGACAATGTTCCTGGCCGTGGCCGACGTAAGTCCGGACACTCGCTCAAGAAGCGGCGGCGACGCGGTGTTAACATCCACGCCAACGCTGTTTACGCAGTCCTCGACCACGCCATTGAGCGCCTCGTCGAGCTGTTTGGGCGGCATATCGTGCTGATACTGTCCGACGCCGATGGCTTTGGGGTCGATCTTCACAAGCTCCGCCAGCGGATCCTGGAGCCGCCGGGCTATCGACACCGCGGAGCGGAGATTCACATCAAACTGAGGGAACTCCTTCGCGGCAAGCTCGCTGGCCGAATAGACGGAGGCTCCGGCCTCGGAAACTATCATGTAGCTTACGGAATTGCCCGCCTCCTTCTCTCTTCGGATGAGTTCGACCGCCATCTGCTCGGTCTCGCGGCTGGCGGTACCGTTGCCGATCGCAATATTTGCAGCTCCGTGTTTCCGTATCAGACCGGAGAGCGTCCTGATAGCCTCCTGTTTTTTGTTCTCGTTATATGTCGGATATACAACGGCAGTGTCCAGCACCTTTCCCGTCGCATCGACTACCGCGACCTTGCAGCCCATGCGGTATCCGGGATCGAGACCCATCGTGACCTTGCCCTTTACCGGAGGCTGCATCAGCAGCGGACGCAGATTCAGCGCAAACTGGCCGATCGCACCCTCGCACGCGATATCCGTCAGGCTGCTGCGGACCTCCCTCTCAAGAGACGGAAAAATGAGCCTTGCGTACGCGTCCTTCGCCGCCGCACGAACGAACTCCGTTGACGGGCTGCCCTTCTTTATAACACTGCGCCCTATGACCGCCATCGCGCTGTTTTCGTCCAGCTCGACCGACACGCGAAGCTTTTTTTCCTTTTCGCCGCGGTTGACCGCAAGGGTCTGGTAGCCCTGCATCTTTGACACGCGCTGCGTAAAATCATAGTACTGGCGGTACACGGAGTCCTCATCCGTCGCCGCCTCGGAGCGAATGTACCCGCTGCCGTTTATGAGCATGCGCAGTCTTTTGCGAAGCTGTGCGTCCTCGCTTATCATCTCCGCGATGATATCGCTTGCTCCGGACAGCGCATTCTCCGCCGACTCCACGCCCTTTTCGGGATCGACATATTTCCGCGCTTCCGCCACCGGCTCCGGTCCGTCCGTCCGCTGCTCAAAAAGGACCGCCGCGAGCGGCTCAAGCCCCTTTTCCCGTGCGATGGTCGCCCTCGTGCGGCGTTTCTGCTTGAACGGAGCATACAGGTCCTCGACCTCGACCAGCGTCTGTGCGCCGTTTATCGCCTTTTCCAGGTCCGGCGTCAGCTTTCCCTGTTCCGCTATCGCGGATATGACCGCCTCGCGGCGCGCCTGAAGTCCGCGCAGATAGGTAAGGCGCTTTTCCAGCGCGCGAAGCAAGGTATCGTCCATCGCGCCGTGCAGCTCCTTGCGGTAGCGCGCTATGAATGGGAGAGTGTTTCCCTCGTCTATGAGCCTGACTACGTTTTCAACATGCTCCGGCTTCTTATCCAGCTCCTGAGCAAGCAATTCAATTATTCTGTCCATCCGTACAGTGATTCCTTTCCTGTGTCATCCTTCGCCGGCAGCGCGGGAAAACGGCATATATGTAAAACAGTGCTCTACTTTTCAATTACAAGCTCGTCATAGCCCGTCCGCCCGTCCGGCTTTCGTGTAAAGCGAAAATCATCCAGCATCGCAAGCACGATCTCCGCCGTTGTGTTCACAAGGCAGCCCGGCCGCAGATGTCCGCCGAACACGGAAAGATCCTCCCGCGCAAAGCTTGCAAGAAGATGACATCCGTTTTCGGAGACCGTACCCATGAGGGAGACGATCTCGGCATCCTCTTCGCCGGAGCGTATGCGGACGCCGGTGGTGTCGCGGAGTTCCCACCTGTAAACACAGCCGACGGCGGAAACGACCGCGCCGGCGGCGATATGATGCTCCCTTGCAAATCTGTCTATCTCTTCATACAGGTCCTGACCGCGCGTCAGGCGAAAGCAGTAATACATGAGGTCAGCCTCCGATCTCATACGCCGCATATTCATGCGAAAAAACATATCCCGGCTTTACAGCCGGCGCGGCGGCGCTTTATTGTCAAGAGAATCGACGCCGTATGTGCGCATTTCCGCCCGTCAAAACCGTGTCCGCCCTTGTAAACCGATGGTATTATAATATCACTTTTGCCGCGGCAAAGCAACGGCTCCCGCGTCCGCGGTCGTTTCGGCGGCGCGGCGGCATGTTTTCGTTGACTACCGACCGATTGGTAGCTATAATGACAGATGCACTCTCGGGCGTGTCTGCCCTTGTCAGCCGATGGCCGGATTTATGATTATATCAGAGAGGTTATATTATGGCTTTTGATTTCAAAAAAGAATACAGGGAATTCTATATGCCCAAAACTAAGCCGGAGATCGTTACGGTCCCGGCCGCAAACTATATAGCCGTGCGCGGAACGGGAGACCCCAATGAGCCGGGCGGCGCTTATCAGCTGGCCATAGGTGTTTTGTACGCTCTCGCCTACACTCTGAAAATGAGCTACAAAACTAATCACAGGATCGAGGGCTTTTTTGATTACGTCGTGCCTCCGTTGGAGGGCTTCTGGTGGCAGAACGGCAAAAGCGGCATCGACTATTCGGATAAATCCGCCTTTCGCTGGATCTCGGTTATACGTCTGCCGGATTTCGTCACGAAAGCAGATTTTGACTGGGCAGTGGAAACGGCAGAGAAAAAGAAAAAGCTCGACTGCTCCGGCGCCGAGTTTTTGACCATCGATGAAGGTCTGTGCGTTCAGATCATGCATATCGGATCGTTTGACAGCGAACCTGCTTCCGTAGCGTTGATGGACGCCTGGCTGAATGAGAACGGGTATGAGAACGACATCAATGATAACAGACTGCACCACGAAATATACTTATCAGACGCACGCAGAGTCGCGCCCGAAAAATGGAAAACAGTTATCCGGCATCCGATCAGAAGGAGTTTTTGAAATGAACGATACACAAATGAACAAAGACGGGATCTGCCGCCTGCTGAAGGCGATGGGCATTCCCTACGAACTGACCGAGCATAAGGCGGTATTCAATATGGAAGAGCTGAATGCCGTGGAGCTGCCTTATCCCGAATGGGACGCCAAAAACCTGTTTGTCCGCGATGACAAGAAGCGCAATTACTATCTTATCACGGTAAAGGGTGATAAGCGGGTCGATCTCAAGCAATTCCGCAGACAGCATGGTCTCCGCGCGCTCACCTTTGCATCGGCGGAAGAGCTGCTCGCCATAATGGGCCTGACCCCCGGCTCCGTCTCGCCGCTCGGCATTCTCAACGACACGGAAAAACGGGTCCGTTTCTATCTGGACGCAGAGTTTTCCGGGAATGTCATCGGCGTCCATCCCAATGATAATACCGCTACGCTCTGGATGCAGGCAGACGATCTGATGAAGCTGGTGCTGGAACACGGCAATGAGGCCGAGTTTGCGAAGCTGTAATGCCTTTGCCGTCCGGCGGAAAGGACCGCAAATCTATAAAACAGACACATATGAGTGTAAAACACGCCTATCTGCCGCAAGCATATCCATGTAGAATAAAAGAGCATTCAGTATAAGGCCCTACGGCGCCGGGAACCAAAGCATAAGCACCGCGAAGGGACCTGCCCGCCGCTGTGATACATAACAGGCGGAACATATGATCAGGCGTGCAGACGGAAGGAGTTATTATGGAAAACATCATGGACTTTATCAGAGCCGCTTCACCCTGGGTGGCAATGGGGATCATGGTCATTTTTCTTGCCGTGCGGGGCACTGCAAAGAAAAGGAAAGACAAAAAACAGGACGAGAACTACGGTCTGGAAGGCATGTGCATCGGGATGGGTCTCGGCACGGCCATCGGCGCATCGATTGGAAATAACGCCGGTCTCGGCATCTCTCTCGGAATGCTGATCGGGCTGGCCGCCGGCCTCTGCATCCCCAGAAAACCGGACGGACAGGATAAAGAAAAAAACGCAAAATGAAACAGAGATCAAGATTTCAGACAGCGCGCCGTTTTCTGCTCTTCTGGACATTGTTTATCGGGCTCGGCGCGGTCGCCGGCGCTGCGGCAATGCTGCTGGACCCCTCCGGGAAATTGCTGGGCATGGACGCCATGCTTCCGTACTTTCAGGTGCTCCCCTTCGCGGACGTCGTTTTTCAGGATCTGACCTTTTCCGGGGTGGCACTGCTCTGCGTGAACGGCATTACCAACCTGACGGCGGCGGGACTGCTGCTGTCAAAGAAGCACTCCGGCGTTATTACCGGCGGCATATTCGGCGTGACGCTGATGCTGTGGATCTGTATTCAGTTTAACATGTTCCCGCTCAACTTCATGTCCACGATCTACTTTGTTTTCGGCGCGGCGCAGGCGGCCACGGGCTATGCGGCGTGGGTGTTTGAAAGACAGGAGACGTTTCAGACGGCCGTTCCCGTCTGTCCCGGCGCTGCGGCGGAGACCGGCCGTCTGGTGGTGTTCTTC
>CAKSXP010000166.1 GCA_934515035.1 uncultured Oscillospiraceae bacterium | reverse complement strand
TTTCCCGCATGAAGGCCAGCGTTGACAAAACGGCGCCCAGCCCCTCGAAGCAGGCGGTCATTATGAGGACCCTGTTCAAAAGTCTGATAAGGCCATAATAACTTCCGACGTTCCAGGATTCCTTTACAAGGTCGCGCTCGCGCAGACCGGCGCGCTTTCCCGCAAGCACGGTCACGCCAACGCCCATCACGGCGACTCCAAGGCCGCCTATCTGTATCATAATAAGGATGACTATCCGGCCAAATGTGTTGAAGGTCTCCGCCGTATCCGTAACGACAAGACCCGTAACGCAGGTCGCGCTCGTTGCCGTGAACAGCGCGTCCAGAAAGCTCAGGCTCGTGCCGGGATTCCGCGATATGGGCAGCGACAGGAGCACCGCGCCCGCCAGAATAACACCGAGAAAACACAGAACTATCTTTCGCCCGGATGTGAGATGCGTTTTTCTTTTCATGATTATTCTTGCAGCCTCTATTGTTTTTCAAAAAGCTTGCCGTTGACGCCTGACGGCCAATGGCAGGATAATAATAGCACAACGTACACAGCATGGCAACGACAAAACTATTGAGTCCGTTCCGCCTTATATGATATAATAGGAGAAACTGCGAAATCGAGGTGTCGGAAATGGAAATAATATGGTTCAAGCACGAGGATAACTGGCAGGAAGTCAAGGACGCAACGATGAACACGATCGGAAAGCGCACCGGCAAATACCCTGACTCCGACTGGAAGCTCAAGCTCATAAGATGCGAGCACTCGCCGATACGCAAGCTCAAGTTTTCCTGGCGCTGGGGCGAGCTCCCTTACTGGGTATCCGTGCATTTCGTGCGTCACAAGGTCGGCATCGAACATTTCGTCAAGACCCAGCGCACCGACAGAACGGGCGTCGACAGGAACCAGCTCGGCCAAGGCGAGTTTGTAACTCATGAGTGCGAGGCGGACGCGCAGGCGATGATAAACATAAGCCGCAAAAGACTCTGCTCAAGCGCCAGCCCCGAAACGCGCCAGGCCTGGCAGCTCGTCAAGGACGAGGTTGCAAAATGCGAGCCGGAGCTTGCCCGGTGCATGGTCCGCGAGTGTGTTTACCGCGGCTTCTGCCCGGAGATGTTCGGCTGCGGCTTTGACAAGACCGAACAGTTCCGGAAAGAGCTGGCCGATTACCGCGGCGAATGATATATCAGCACATAAGCACAAAAATGGACGATGTGTTTTTACACATCGTCCATTTTCTTTTTTTAGGCCCTGTCCTCTCTTTTTATCAACTGTTCCAAAACAAGTAACGCCGCCAATGCAGCGACGGCCAGTATCAGCAGCATGACAAAGGTGCTGCCGTATGCGCCTCCGGCGCGGTCCTGAAGTACGCCGGAAAGAAGCGGTCCGATAAACGCCGCCGGGATCGCACAGAAATTTGACAGGCTGAAGTTCACGGCATAATGCTCCGGACCGTAAAGGTCGTTTATCACCTTTGCGCTTATGGTAACACCGCCTCCGTAGCAGACGCCGACGACCAGCATTCCGCCAATGACGAGCGCAAGATTCCCGGTGGCATCGGCACCCAGAAGCATCAGTGCCGCAGTTATAAGGCAGATATTCATAATGAGCATGCCGCGGCTTCTGCCGGCCTTATCCATCACGGCTCCTGTCAGCGGACGTCCTGCGCCGTTGAATATCGACACCACGAGCCCGAAGCCTGCGGCCGCGCCGAAAAATACCGCGATGCCGGAGGCACTGTTTATAACGAGCTGTCCCGCGGAGGACATGACCGTGTTCCACAGAAAGTACACCCAGAAGGAAGGACGGGAAAGCATCTGACCGGGAGTCAGGCTGTGCCCATCCCCGCATGTTCTATCGCCCTGGGCGGCAGGCGGTTTTCTGATAAAGAAGGAACCGGTGAAAAGCACCGCGAATATAGCAGCGGCATATATTCTGAACACCCAGAACACGCCGATGGACGCGGAAAGGCTCTGCGCCAGCAGGCCGAGCAACAGACTGCCGAAGCCGAAGCCCATGAGCAGAACTCCGGAAACCAGCCCCAGCTTTTCGGGAAACCACGGCGACACGGCGCTTATACAGGCGTTATAGCCGATGCCCACGCCAAGGCCGGACAGCGCGCCATAGCATATGTACATGACGGCGAGGGCCGCTCCCGGCGGCACGGAGCCCATAAACGAGACTCCCATAAATCCGGCGAGCAGCATAAACGCGGAAACACGCGCACTTACGCTCTGCGACTTCTTTGCAGAGAGCCTGCCGCCGATAAATCCGCCCAGGCAGAAGCAGACCATCGTGATCGTAAAGTTGAGCGAGAGCTGGGCGGCGGTCAGGCCGGGAAAAACTTTCGCTATCTCGACCCTGAACATCGTCCAGGCATAGATAACTCCGAGAAACATCGTCATCAGTGCGCCGAAAAATATCATCAGCGCGCCGTTTTTGGGTTTTGGCATCTTACACAGGCCTCCGACAACACTTTAATCAAACGAAAACAAATATATCAGTTTTCTCGGCGCGCGTCAATGCAGGCAGGTCGAACAAACACATATTTCTTGCTTTTTTGCGATATCGCCTATATAATATTTTTACCGTCGGTCAGCAGGGTCAGACACGGTTTTGCCCCTGCCGGCCGGCGGCAGAATATCACATATGACTGGTGGGTAAAAACATGCAGAGCAGACAGCCTCCGGCAAAGAAAAAAAAGGCGCGCTCCGGGCGCAGCTTCGGCGCCGCCGCGCTCTTTATACTGATACTCGTTCTGGCGTTTTTGGTCTATAAAAACGCCTACGCCATACCTGAGGAAGCTTCCGCCTCCGTTACGCCGACCGCTCCCGGCGGCATACAGGACGTGCCGGAGCACATCGAGCCCACACAGGTCCCGGTTTCCGAACCCGAGCCCACCGAGGAGCCCGTGCCGACAGACGAGCCGGTCGAGGCTCTGCCCGATTTTGACCCGGCTTACGTTGACTCCACCGCGCCATGGACGCTTATAGAGAGCACCGGCATAATGGTGGACGGCAATGTCGTAGACAGCTACGCTCTCCCGGATACTATCGACTTCGGATACGGCAGCGACTACACCGGCGCTGACGGCATCGTCACCTTCCGCGGCAACAACTTCCGCGACGGGGCAAGCTTCGGAACAGTGAGCCTGAACGAAAAGATCTTCGGAGATTACTGGGTCACCTCCACCTCCGCACTGACGGCGCCCGACGGCGAGACCTGGACGGGCAGCGGCTGGGTCGGCCAGCCCCTCGTCATGAACTGGCCGAAAGAGCTGCGCCAGAAGATGAACATGTATGACTGGGCCAAGGACGCGGACGATCTGCGCGAGGTCATCTATGCCACCATGGGCGGCTATGTGTATTTCCTTGATCTGTACACGGGCAGCTATACGCGCGATGCGCTGTACCTCGGCTATACCTTCAAGGGCGCGGGTGCTCTGGACCCGCGCGGCTATCCGATACTCTACCTCGGTTCCGGATACGACAGCTATAACGGCAAGAGCCGCGTGTTCATCATAAACCTCATGGACTGCTCGACGATGTATACCTTCGGAAACGACGACAGCTTCAATCTCCGCGGCAATCTCTCGTTCTTCGACGGTTCCCCGCTCGTGGACGCGGAAACTGACCAGCTCATCTATCCGGGCGAAAGCGGCATTCTCTATATCATGAAGCTGAACACCGTTTTTGACAGCGAGGCCGGGACCATTTCCGTCTCTCCGTCCAACATCGTCAAATGGCGCTATTACGGCCACAACAGCCCCGGGCGCTATCTCGGCATGGAGGACAGCGCCGTTATCTGGCGCGGCCACATCATAATGGCCACAAACGACGGCATCCTCATGTGTCTCGACCTGAACACGCTGACCCTCGACTGGGTGCAGAACGTGCTTGACGACACCAACTGCTCCCCCGTTCTGGAGCTTGAGAACGGCCATCCTTACGTATATATAAGCACATCTTTCCACGCCGGCTGGCGCGCCCCTGCAAGCGGCACGGCGGTGATCCCGGTTTGGAAAATCGACGCGCAGACGGGCGAGATCGTCTGGCAGACGGATTATAACTGCTATACCGTTTCCGGTACCTCCGGCGGCGTTCAGGGCACGATAGCTCTCGGCAAAAATGCTCTGAGCGACTATATCTTTGTCCCCATCGCCAGAAACCCGAACGGCAGCGGCGGCAAGCTCGCCGCTCTGCGCAAGGACACCGGAGAGATTGCCTGGGAGTTCCAGTCCGACATGTACAGCTGGTCCTCACCGGTCGATATATATGACGAAAACGGCAACGGCTATCTTCTCTACTGCACGACCGGCGGCTATATGTATCTGATAGACGGTCTGACCGGAACACGGCTGGATGCGATAAACCTCGGCAGCAACATCGAGGCTTCGCCCATCTGCTATAACAACACGGTCGTCGTCGGCACACGCGGCCAGCAGATATACGGAGTAAGGCTGTATTAACCAATGTAATAATCAAAAGGAGCCCGTGAGGGCTCCTTTTTGTGTGTTACAGCATGTTTGCCTTTGCAAAAGCGCTTCTGTTGCAGCGCTGCAAATTCCCGCGGCCACCCTCAACATCGCCGACAAGATGGAAGTCGGGCGTAATGCCGGAATACCTGAGAGCGGAGTCTATGT